>DPPH01000075.1:387-5402 GCA_003539375.1 Clostridiales bacterium | reverse complement strand
AAATAGCTTCTACACTTATTCTTAGTCCGCCATATTCATCATCTTCTCTTATTCTACTTGTTCCACGATATATAAATTCAACATTATCATCTATTTGGATTTTACTTATTACTTTTACAGCTTTCTCAATTGATTTAGTATTAACTTCATAATTTTTTATTGTTGCATCTAGGTCCATAGTTGAACGATTACTTATTCCTACATGTGCAGCGATTAATATTCCACCCTTAATTATGAATTTATCTCGATAATCAGATAAGGATAATCTTTCTAAAAATCTTTCAAACATATAGTTTTGTAGAACTACTTGAGCTGAAATATTTTTATCATTTGCTATGTTTCTTATTTTTGCTTTTAAACTCATAGCATTTTTTCTCAAATCAGTACCTCCATGTAGTTTTTTATTATATTACTTATATTTAGCTTCTTAGCATATTCATTTAGGAGTGTGAAATCAGCTGAACTCATTTTAGCATATCTTTTTAAAGCCTCATTAAATATTTGTATATCTACTCTATTCCTGCTTCTCACAATGTCACATATTGTTCTTTCAATATCGTAAGTTTTGATTATATTTCCGAAAATTGTAGATTTTTTTTCAATTCCAAGATTATGTAATTCTTTTTTTATATAATAGATTTTAAATTTATTAGAAATATTTTCTACAACCTTATATCCACTTGCAACCGTTGCTGAATACTCGAATGGCGTTCTATCAATTAAATCATGTAAATATAATGCTGTCTCATGAGAATAAATCAACTCAGAATATTTTTTTTGCATATAATACATTTCATCTTCAATTGAATCTAAATCAACATATACTCCTCTTTGTACTCTTTCTATCTTTCCTTGTGAAACTAATTTAGTTAAATAAACTCTCGGTATTCCATATTTCTTGAGTTGAGATGTTAAAATAGTACCATTATTATCTTTTATTATTTTTTCTAATTTATCAATATAATCCATAACTATCACCTTTTCCGAATATACTTATATTGTATATGATTTAAGTGTATTTGTAAATATTGTTTTTATTTCTTTAATATTAATTAATAAATATTTTGAAGTACACTATGTTAGGGTGAACCGTACCATAAGTGATTACAAAAAATGATAATGTAACTATTGACTGCATTGAATCTTGACTAAAAAGTACCATTTTCTGTTATTAATTTTATATCTCCAATTCTAAAAGTATCGTCATCTTTAAAATAAAGTTCAAATTCCATTTTATAATCTTCGTTCATCTCTAGGAGCCAGCTGTCCCTTAAATACTCATCTGAAGTATTGGTAAACTCAAATATTATTTTATTATGTTCTTTAGTAAGTCCAGTAAATTCTCCTGTTGTAAAAGTACTTTCTGGTGTCGGTCCCTCATAACCACCTACTCCTTGTGCATAAATACTGTTATTAATAAGTTTTTTATTTGACCATAAAAAAATTGGAATAGGTTCATTGCTATACTTTAGTGGTACTTCTTGAATTTTATTGTATGCATCTTCTGACATGAGATTATAAGTTTTAGCTTCTTGTGAAACATATTCTCTAAAATAATGAAATCTTACGTCATCATAAAATTCTATGTAATCATAAAACCATTCATAAATTTCTTGGTCTTTTCTTTCCAAAATTTCTATATTAGGTCTTTCTGGTTTAATTTCTTCATATTTTATCGGCTTAATATCTTTTTCAGTTATTATTTTTCCTTCTTTAAGAGCTATATATAAGTCTGTCTTATTAGTATGGCTAGGGAAATCGTCTAGATTTTCTTTATATTTAGAAACTCCCATATTACCAGGATTATATGCTTCCAGTAGATACTCTCCAGCATCACTCCATCTTTTTTCTCCTAAAGCTTTATCGGCTTTTTCAATTAGTTCATCTATCAATTTTGTCATATTCTTATAATTTGCTTTTACTTTAATGTCTCGTTTATTTATATTAAATTCTATCTTTTTATCTTCACTAAATTTCTCCCCGTCTATCTCCCAGTTTAAAAATACATATCCTTCTATAGTCTCTGCTTTTAGTGATACTTCTTCGCCTTCATAAAATGGACCAATCCTAACGTCTATTCCCTCGTTGATATTTACATATGCAAATTTATTTCTCCTTATTCTATCAAAATTAGCAGTAATATCTAGATCTTCATTAACTATCATTTTATAAATTTTATCTTCAGATATAACTTCTCCATTAATAGTCCAATTTTCAAACTCATATTCTTCATTTGGAATAGCAGCAAGTTCTACTTCTTCTCCTGCTTCATATGTTCCTTCACCAACTACCTCTCCTGAATCTTCTGGTGATGTTTCTATGTTTACTTGATATTCTTGTGGACTGCATCCTGCAGTTATAATAATAAAAATTAGAATTATTAGTAGTATTAATAATAGTTTTTTCAAAATGTTTCCTCCTATTGTCTAGTTATGCTATCAATCATTTACGTAAGATGTTTTCCCAACCCTAAATGTTCCATCATCTTTTTCATGTATTTCAACTTCAATTTTGAATTTTCCTTCGGAGTCTGTTCTAACATCAGGCCAATCTGTTTCCAAAGTATATTCAAATTCAAATATCAACCTATTTTCTTCTTTATCTAATCCCAAAAATTTACTATCATCCATTGTAAAAACATCATATATAAATGGACTATCAGCTCCTCCAATTTGATATGCAAATATTCCATTGTTTATGAGCTTTTTGTTAACCATAAGAAATTGACCTACTGGATACTCACTATACTGAAGTACAACTTTTTGAACCCCGTTATGAGCTTTTTCTGAGATTAAAGGATTGTCAAAACTCCAGATGCTTTCTCTAATATTTTTTATACCACTTCCTGAATGAATTCTTCCGTAGAATTCGAAGTATTTATAAAACCATTCATAAATTTCTTCATTTTCTTTTTCTAAGATATCTAATTTAGGTTCCTCTGGTATTATATTATCCCAATTTACTTTAGCTATATCTTCTTTAGTTGTAATTTCTTCATTTATTAATGCTTGAATTATATTCTTTCTATCCATTGCAAGTATCGAGAAAAATTCTTCAATATTTTTATTGTATTTAGAATGTTTTATGCTTTTAGAGATATGAGCTTCAAGTAGATACTCGCCAGCATCCCTCCATCTTCTTTCTCCTAAAGCTTCATCTGCTTTTTCGATTAGTTCATCTATATTCTTTTGTTTATAGATTAATTCTATTGTTTTCTTATCTTGATTAACTGGATTTTCATTTAAAGTAATCAGCTCATAGTTATCGTCTAGTATGGCTTCCGATTTTATTTTGGTTTTATCATTATTTGAAATTAATTCTATCGAACCCTTTTCTTCTAGATCTATCTCTATTGTTGATTTCTTCTTTTTTTCAAAATTGGCGGTAATATTCACATTTTTATCAACTGTTATTTCATATATTTGATCTTCTGATACTGTTTCTCCATCTATTTCCCAATTTAAAAATTTATAGCCTTTCTTTGTTACAGCAGCAAGTTTTAGTTCTTCTCCTATTTTGTATATGCCTGCTCCAACTATATTTGCTGCTGCTTCTATATTTGAATTAACTTTAACTTCATATGTTTCGTCAGTACATCCTGTCATTAGTATTGAAAGAATAAGCATGACAAATATTATTTTTTTCATTTTACTCATCCTCATTTCTATCTATTCTACTAGTTCTACTTGTATGAAATGTGTAATAATCATTATCTGTCTTTTCATAACTAACTTCAATTCTTCTCCCACTGTTTTTATCAAATGATTCAACTCCTATTGCTTTTCCTTCTTCATCTAATATTACTTTTGTAGGTGGTCCTTCATAGAAAAAATCAAAGATTATCCTATTATTTTTAACTTCCAATCTTTCAAGTTCATAATTGCTAAAGGTTTTTAATGTGCTATCGTTTCTTGTATAATATTTTAGAGTATGAATTCCTACTTGATTTTTATCAACCCTAATATTATCAACATTTTCCATTTTTTCTTTTATCAATTCATAAGCTTCTTTTTCCAATACAACAAATCTTTTAAGATTTTGCTTCATTACCTCACTTAATTCCATTTTGTAACCATAGTATTCTTTAAACCATTTATAAATTTCTTCATTACTTTTACCTAATATTTCATCGTTAAGTTTTTCTGGATTTCCTACTGTTACTTTATTTATGATTTCAATCATTTTTTCTTTTGTAATTATATTATTATTTTTTAGTGCTTTTAGTATTTCATCACTTTCATTTAATAGTGTGCGAATGTTCCACGAAATATATATTTCATCTAGGATTTCATCAATACTTTTAGAAGTATCACCTTTGTACATTGCAATTATATCTTCTAAATTTTTTTCTGCTTTCTTCCATTCTTCTTCAGAAACATTTTGTTTCAATAATTCTATTTTTTCATCTAGTTCTTTTTCTACGTTTTTATAGACTGCTTCAATATATACGTCTTTATCTCCTAATATATATTCGAATTCCTTTTCTTTACTAACAGTTTGACCGTCAACTTCCCAACGAATAAATTCGTGTAATACTTCTTCTTTTGCACTAAGATTAATCTTTTCTTTTTCAGTAAAAGGCCCTAGTACAATTTTTCTTCCTTCTTTTATCTTGACGGTAGCATATATATCTTCTTTTAACTTCTTGAAATTAGCCTTTATGTTTTTATCACCATCAACAGCAATTTTAAAGGCTTTACTTCGAGATAATTCTTTTCCATCCATTTCCCAGCTGGAAAAGTCATATCCTTCCTTTGGAATAGCAGCAAGTTCTACTTCTTCACCTGCTTCATATGTTCCTTCACCAACTACTTCTCCTGAATCTTTTGGTGATACATCTATGTTTACTTGATGTTCTTGTGGGCTACATCCAGTGATGGTAAGTATTAGAATTATAGCTATAATAATTAATAATTTTTTCAAAGCATTCCTCCTATAGATTTATTATTCCATTAGTCCTTCACGTAAGATGGTTCACCTACTCTAAATGTTCCATCATCTTTTTCATGTATTTC
>DPPH01000075.1:0-148 GCA_003539375.1 Clostridiales bacterium | reverse complement strand
CCATCATCTTTTTCATGTATTTCTACTTGAATTTTAAATCTATCTTCTAAATTTTGAAATTCAGACTCAAGACCATCATAATAGTTTTGAAATTCTGGATTTCTCTTCAAATAAAATATTAATTTACCTGAATTATTCACAGTAATTC
>DPPH01000221.1:3409-3738 GCA_003539375.1 Clostridiales bacterium | reverse complement strand
CTTTTAATAGGATCGTATCCTTCTTCGTTAATATGGTGCTGAGAAGGTTTACGATTAACTGCTTCTAATAATCCTTCGTATATTTCTTCTTCACTACCTAAGTGCTTTTTCATGTCTATTTCTAAATCTGAGTGAAGGCAGGGCTTTATATTTCCATCAGCTGTAAGTCTGATTCTATTACAGGTGTTGCAAAAATGTCTGCTTATAGGATTGATCAATCCGATTTTTCCTTTTGCACCCTTTATTTTGTAGTATCTTGATGGACTACCCTTATCGTAGTCTATTTCTTCCAGGTTTTTTACCTTTTCTAAAATTCTGCTGTTGCTTAA
>DPPH01000221.1:520-3125 GCA_003539375.1 Clostridiales bacterium | reverse complement strand
ACTATTATATCTTTATCTATGGTCAACTTAGCAAAATCTTCAATTTCATCGTCGTTAAAACCTTTCATCAATACTGCATTTATTTTTATAGGTTTCATATCGTATTCCTGAGCAGCTTTTATTCCTTCGATGACCTTATTAATATCTCCACCTCTTGTGATGTCTTTGTATTTATCAGCCTGGAGTGTATCTAAACTTATATTAACCCTATCCAGTCCTGCTTCTTTTAATTCTTTTATATATTTTGTTAAAAGTACACCGTTGGTAGTCATAGTTATTTCTTTAATACCTTCCAGTTGAGAAACATCTTTTATAAGTTTAGACAAGCCTAGCCTAACTAGGGGCTCTCCACCGGTAAATCTGATTTTTTTTATTCCTAATCTCGTTGACGCTTTAATAATTTTATATATTTCTTCTAAGGAAAGTAGATCTTCATGACTCTTTTTTTCTATTCCCTCGGGAGGCATACAGTATTTACATCTTAAATTACACCTATCTGTTACAGAAACTCTTAAATATGTAATTTCTCTTTCAAAATTATCCTTCATATATTCCCACCTCTCCAGATGATTCAGTATTATATCCACCTAATTTTTCTAATCTTTTTCTAAAGTTTTCATCTTTTAATATACTTATAAATTTTTTGATTTTTTCATCTTCTAAAAGTTCAGCATCTAAAGCAAAATCATATTCTTCTTCTGTAATACCTATAAAATCATTGTCCATAATTTGAGCAGCAGAATAAACTCCTATCCCTACATCTGCTGTACCGGAAGCAACTGCTGAAGATACTGCCATATGGGTATTTCCTTCTCTATCGTATCCAATTACCTGACTTCTATCCATTGAGTTTTCCTTTATTAGATAGTCTGTTAGTATCCTGGTTCCTGATCCCTTTTGTCTATTTATAAATACAAGGTCTTCTTTACCTATATCTTTAAATTCCTTTATTTCTCTAGGATTTCCTTTCTGAACTATTAAACCCTGCTGTCTCTTTACACCTTTTATGTAGGCTATCTTTCTTCCTTTAAAGTATTTTTTTATAAAAGCTTCATTGTATTCCCCTGATTTTTCATCTAAAAGGTGTATTGGAGCTATATGAGTTTCTCCATTTCTCAGAGCCATTATACCTCCCATACTTCCTGTATGTGCAGAAGATATGGAATACTCAGGATATTTCCTGTGAAGTTCATCTCTTATTAAATCGATAATCAGATCATGACTTCCTATAGATACTATGGTGTTTTCAATGTTTTTTATGTCTGTCATAAGTTCAATTTCTACAGTTTCTCCCTTTTCTATACCCTCGTATTCTTTTGGTATAGTAAGGACACCGTCTGCATTTATTAGAGACATGGTAACTCCCGCGCCTCTTTTTAAAGGTGTGGCTATAATATTATTATCAACTTTACCTAGCTTTATCCTAACATATTCTTCCTGCTTTAAGTTTGAAACTATTCTTCTAGATAAGGTTGCTTTTATGTATTTTTTTTCTTCTCTAAGCTCTCCAAGATATTTTTTGATTATTTCCCGGGCAATATTTTCAAATACAAAGTATGCTGAAACCGGATATCCTGGTATGCCTATGACTGGTTTATCATTAACAATTCCTAAAATAGCAGGTTTTCCCGGTTTTATAGCCAAGCCGTGTACTACTACTTCTCCTAATTCTGCAATGATATCTCTAGTGTAGTCTTCCGTGCCAGCTGAAGACCCGGCGTTTATAATAGTAACTTCATTTTCTTCTACAGATTTTTGTACAGCTTCTTTTATTAGGTTGTAGTCATCTACTACTGGTTGGTATCTATTTGGCTCTCCTCCGTATTTAAGTACAAGTCCCTGAAATATTCTAGAGTTAGATTCTATTATATCTCCTTCTTCCAAATCTTTCCCTAAGTCAACTATTTCAGTACCGGTAGGTATTATTCCAACCTTTGGCTTTTTATATACTTTTACCTTTTCTACTCCACCGCTTATTATTCCTCCTATATCTACAGGACGAAGTTTGTGCTTTGATGGTACTATCATTTCTCCCGCTACTATATCTTCTCCTATCTGTCTTACATGCTGCCATGGAAAAGCCGGCGAAATTATTTCTACAGTATTTTCATCTATTTGTACTACATCTTCTATCATTATCACGCTGTTGAAAGGTTCTCTTATGGGGTCTCCCGTATCTATGATTTTGTAGTCTTCATCTTTTTTTAGTCTTACAGGATTAGTTTCTGTTGCTTCTAGAGTTTTCTTATATTTAACTGCTATGCCGTCCATAGCCGAAGCATTGTAGTTTGGAGAAGAGTACTTAGCAAATACTCCTTCCCAGGTTATTCTTCCGTAAGCCTCCCAAGGATTCACCTTTTCCCATTTAGGTTTGCCGTCTATATTTAATTTTTCAGAATACAGTTTTATAGCTTCTTTTATATCTGTATTTCCTATATATACATTTCTTTTATTATCTTCTTTCATAATCTACCTCTTTTCAAATAAGTATAACTTTTCTTAATTCGTCCTTGGATACTCCTTCTTCATGAACTTCAATTTTTAGTAGTCCATCAGCTTTAACTATAGTGGAGATTGATGCTGACTTACCAAGTATGGGTTTAAA
>DPPH01000221.1:300-426 GCA_003539375.1 Clostridiales bacterium | reverse complement strand
TACCTCTTTTCAAATAAGTATAATCTTTCTTACTTCGTCTTTTGATACTCCTTCTTCCTGAACATCTATTTTTAGTAGGCCGTCTGCCTTGACAATAGTTGAAATTGATGCTGACTTACCAAGTAT
>DPPH01000221.1:0-233 GCA_003539375.1 Clostridiales bacterium | reverse complement strand
GGCGTTGAATGTAGGTTTTGACTGCTTAATGCTTCTATTTCTATGTCTGCATCTGCATCTCTATCTAAAAGAATATTGAAGAGTTCTCTACCGAATACGCTAAATACTATAGCTGATGATAGAGGATGTCCCGGCAAACCTATATATGCAGTTTCCTTACTGTAAGATATAATTGTTGGTTTTCCAGGTTTTATAGCTGCTCCTTCTACAAATACTCCCGGTTCTCCTAAACT
>DPPH01000260.1:1354-10837 GCA_003539375.1 Clostridiales bacterium | reverse complement strand
TTTTATGAGTATAACCATAAAAACTTCCCATAATTTAAAACTTTTTAGGGTTATAAGCTAAACTAAATAGTCCGGTTATAACCCTAATATATTATGAAGGAATTTATCTAAAGAAGCTCTCCCGTCCATTTTTTAAGAGCAACTCTTACAGACCTTGCCATTTCCTTACTAAATTCAGCGCCGGTCTTTCTTGAATAAAACATCTGAGCGTAATTTTCGGCATCGTACTTATTTTCCTTAACGTAAAACTTCTCTAAATCAGCATACATCTCATCAAGTTCATCATCGGATAATCTCTTATACTTTTCGTCAAATACTATAAACTTCTTATCAAATCTCTTTCTGTGAACCCTGTGATAATCCTCTGGGTAGTATCCAAAAGTAAGCATAGTTATAGGAAAAGCCCAGTCGGGAAGATTCAGTAAATCCTTATGGTATTCGTAATTTTCAAGGATATCTCCAATATAGCAGGAGCCTATACCTAAAGACTCAGCGGCTATAACTGCATTTTGTGCTGCTATCATGGCATCCTCACAGGCTAGGAAAAGATCCGACTCCTGGGGAGCTTCAAACTTTATCCCTGTATTTTCAGAATACTCCTTTACATTATTTTTTACATAATAATCGAACCACTTCTGGTGATCTGCCACAAAAACCATAAGCATTGGAGCAGTTGCTATAAAAGGCTGGTTATCGCAGGACTTACTCAAGGCATCTTTTGTTTCCTGATCTCTTATTAAAATAATAGAATAAAGCATTTGATTTCCAGCTGTTGGAGCCTGCATGGCGCTATTTAATATTACATCCAAATCCTTGTCTTTAATATCTTTATCAGCGTATTTTCTAAGTGAAACTCTATCATTAATAGTCTTAATTGTATTATTCATAAAAATATCTCCCTTCTTTTTTTATATTATACCAAATTCTGGGTATATTATACATAACACTGAAATTAATGACTTATTTTTAACAAATAAATTGTTGGAAAAATTTTAAAATGATATAATAAATCAAAGAAAGTATTAGTTTATTAAGATGCAATGAGGGGTAAAAAATGAAACTAACAATCAAAACGCTGGGAGTTTTCGATATGAAAGTAAACGGTAGCTCTCTAATAAAAAAAGGTAGTCGTACCTATAAAATAAATAAACTCCTTCAGTATTTCATAGCCTTTAGAGACCGTAAGATACTACCGGAAACAATTATAGAAAACCTATTTCCAGAAGATGAATATACAGACCCTAAAAACACCCTAAGTACACAGATATACAGACTTAGAAGTCTTTTAAAATCTATTGTACCGGAAGAGGAAGATAGGGACAACTACTTAAATATAAATTCAGTAAACGGAAACTACATATTAGAAGTAGGAGACAGGGTAGAGATAGATGTAGATGAGTTCGAATCCCTTATAAAAAAAGGAGATCAAAAACTGGCGGAAAACAGAGAAGAAGCACTGGAAATCTACAACAAAGCTCTTAAAATCTATGAAGGGATGTTTCTATCGGAAAATGCCTATGAAGTATGGCTTACTCCTGTTCGAAATTACTACAACAGACTATACATTAAAGTAATCTTTCAGACTATAGATATATTAAAAGATAAAGAAAACTACGATAAAATTATCAGAACCTGTGAAAAGGCACTAAACTACGAACCTTACGATGAAGACATACACATTTGTCTTATGGAAGGAATGCTCAAACAGGGACAGTTTACCAACGTACTAAATCACTACGAATATATTGTAAACCTACTAAAAAAAGAGATGGGAATAAGCTCATCACCAAAACTTGATAAATTCTACAAAAAAATAAAGAGCACAATATCAGAAAAAAAGAAAATGACCATAATAGACTTTTGGAACAAAATAGAATTAGAAGAACCAAAAGGAGCCATGCATTGTGACTTTAGCGACTTTAAGATAATAGTAGACAACCAGAGGAGAAAGGGTGAAAGAAGTTCAGAAGATGATTACATATGCATAATAACATTAGAAGAAGGTGTAGAAGACTCATCCTTAAATTCTACGTGGAGACAGGAAATAACAAACATTCTCAGTTCCTCCCTTAGAAAAGGAGATGTATTTACCTTCTGGAACGACAGACAAATACTCATACTCCTTCACGAAGTCAAACAGCAAGCCCTTATGATAATAGAAAAAAAATTTAGAGATAAAATCAGACTCAAGCCTAAGATATCAAGGCTTAAAATCAACATAGACTTCAAACCTTTAATAGAAATAGAAGAAGAAAAAAAAGAAGCAACCAAATAGAAATTAATGACTTCCCCAAGGAGGTCATTTTTTTATGTAATCAAAATGTAACAGCCTAGTAGTAAAATAAAAACATACCAAACCCTAAACCAAGAAAGGAAGTGATGTAATGGAACACCTTTCTAAAAACGATTTTTTTCTAATATTTAAAGGCATATTTGATTCCAAAGGATATTTTGAAGACTACATACTTACAAAAACCAGTGAAAACTTTCAAAAAGTATCAGGAATCAATCCAGATAATATAATAGGAGAAAAAATATCAAAAATAGCAGCAGAAGAAACCAACAGCATAAACTTAAGAGAAATACAAAAGCATATGGTCCCAAACACAAAGAGAAAATATGAAAGATACATAAAAAGTTTGGACAAAACCTACTTTATAAATATATTTAGCGACGAAAAAGACTACTTGATTATATTTTATACAGATATAAGCAAATACAAAAAAGAACTAGAAAAAGAAAGATCCAAACTTGATAAATCAAAAGGAGAAGTAATAGACTTCGAAAAAGCACAGCGGGAAAGATACAAGGACAACCTAACGGGACTATATACCAGAGAGTTTTTCTATGAAGAACTAAAGAGACTGGATACTAAAAGACAGCTCCCTATGAGTATAATCATGGGAGACCTAAACGGACTCAAGCTTATAAACGATGCCTTCGGTCACTCTATGGGGGACAAGGCTTTAGTAAGAATAGGAGAAATCCTCAAAGAAACCTTTAGAGATGAAGATATCATAGCTAGGGTAGGAGGCGACGAATTCATGATACTCCTACCAAAAACAGATGAAGAAACCTCAGAAAAGATAGTAAAAAGAGTAAGAGAAAAGTGCGATGAAAGACCACTGGAGGTTATAAACATAAATATAAGCTTTGGAATCTCGACTAAAAAGAATGTAAATAAAAAAGTAAGTGAAGTACTGAAAGAAGCAGAAGATAAAATGTACTTCAACAAATTAAAAGAAGGAAAAAAAGCAAAACTTTCAATGATTAACTACTTGAAAGATAAGCTTCAAAGAATTACCTTTGAAAACAAAGCCCACTATGAGAGATTAAAGGTTATGGGTATGGAAATGGCTGACATATTAGATTTTACAGAAGTAGAAAAAGAAGAACTAAAACTTTTATGTGAGTACCACGACATAGGAAAAATAGGAGTACCAAAAAAAATCCTACAGAAAAAATCAAAACTAACAAAAAAAGAATGGGAAGCCATGAAAAAACATTCTGAAATAGGATACAACATAATAAAAGAATCAAGAGAAATAATATCAATAGACGAGCTTATACTTCAACACCACGAAAGATGGGACGGTAAAGGCTATCCAGGGCTACTAAAAGGAGAAGAGATTCCTTTAGTAGTAAGACTTTTTTCAATAATTGATGCCTACGATGCTATGGTAAATGAAAGACCATACAAAGAAAGAATGACAAAAGAAGCAGCACTTAAAGAAATTAAAAACAAGGCAGGAAGTCAATTTGACCCTAATCTTACGAAAATATTTATAAACTTAATGAAAAAAACTCATTTAAACCAGGTTATGTAATCAAAATGTAATCAGAAACTTATATAATTAGATAAAGAATCAGCCGGTAGTATATTTTTTGAAAAAGGAGTTGAAGGTATGGTTAAAGAAAAAGAAAAAAATATCAGAGGATCATCCTTCCTGGTAAAAATCAAATACCAGCAAAACAGCAGTATCCAAGGAACGATACACTGGCTGGAAGAAAACAAAATAGTAAACTTTAGAAGCATGATGGAAATGATGATGCTTATAACGGAAAACATAGACAAAAAAGAACTAAGAACCTGGGGAGGTAGTGAAGGAAAAATAGAGGTATTGGAAAAATTATCAAACAACGAGTAAATACATAACGGGAAATATATTATATTAAATAACTTAGAAAATAAGAAAAGGAGGAAGAAAAATGAGAGTCAGAAAATTATTAGCATTAACACTAGCCATGGTGCTAGTTTTAGGAAGTTTTACATTTGCATTTGGTAATGTACCAACGGATTCTAAAGTATATGCATGGGAACCTGGTACGGGATGGCAAAACAGCAATATTACAGGCTGGAATGAAGGAGATCAAATCCCTATACAAGTAGTACCTGAAGATGGCGCTACAACCTTAACAGTCGCATTTGAATATAAAAGAAGTAATAAAGATGCAATTGGATTTGATAATGCTTCTGGATGGTTTGTAGCCCAAACTTCAGAAGACAGTATAGATGATGTAACCCCGACCACAGAGGTTGCTATTTCAGTTTCTGGACCAAATTTAGTTAATGATCAGAATATTGATAGATTAGAATATGAAATAACTATAACCGGAGATATAAATGGTTACTCTATTTATGCATATGCACACCCAAGTATAAGCGGAGGGACTAGCCTTTATGATGGAAGTCCTATTGTAGAAGGAGCAAGTTATTGGCCAGGTAGTACATTACATGCAGAATATGTAGAAGCTAACAACGAACTTCCCTTTACAATTGACCCACAAGAATTAGACTATAGCATGGAGATTACAAAAGTTGCAAATCCAACAGAAGCATATACAGGAGAAACTGTTGAGTATACTATTACTGTTACAAATGTAGGTAATGTAGATTTAGAAGATGTAACAATTGAAGATACTAACCTAGGGTACACAGAAACGGAAGTAGATATACCAATAGGTGGAAGTCATGAAATAAAATTATATGAAACTTATAATACAGCAGGGACCTATACAAATACAGCGATAGCAACACATACAGAAGCTGGTCAAGTTTCAGATGATGCAATAGTAGTGATTACCGAAGCACCTGTTTACAGTATGACTATAGATAAAACTGTAACAAGTACAGGACCATATCATCCAGGTGACACAATAAACTACGGAGTTACTGTAACTAACACAGGCAATCAAACCCTTACAAATATACAAGTAGTAGATTCAATGATTGGTTTAGATGAAACAATTACTTCTTTAGATCCTTTAGCAACTTCTGAAGTATTCACTGGAAGTTATACAGCAACTGAAGATGATTTAGGAAATTTAAAAAATATAGCTACAGCAACAGACGATATGGCTGATGACGTTCAAGACAGTGAGACAGTTAGCATAGATTCTGTAGATACTAAATACGGTGTATTAACAATAAAGAAAATTGTAAAAATTGATGGTGAAGTTCAGGAATCAAGCGATGAACCATTTGAGTTCGAAGTTGACGGACAAACTGTATTTGCAAGTAAAAATAATCCTGGAGAAATCACACTTCCTATTGGAGACTATACAGTTACAGAAGTAAATTATGGTGACTGGGAACCAGTGGAAGCAAGTAAAGATGTAACCGTAATTGAAAATGGTACAGAAGTTACATTTACAAATGATTACTACATTCCTAGAGGAAATTTACTTCTTACCAAAAACATCTACAGACTAGATGGAGCAGTTCACGAAGGAGTAGACTTTACCCTTACAGGAGATGGTGGAACATTCACAGGAACTACCAATGAGTATGGAACTATACTTTTCATAGGAGTACCAGCAGGCAACTACACATTATCAGAAACTGTACCTGATGGATTCACCAGTGAGTTTAGCGCAGATGTAACTATAGAACCTTGGCAAACTAACTACGTAACAGATCAAGATGTAGGAATGCCTTTATACAATAATGAAGTGGGCGTTTTAAATAAAATGATTGAAAACGAACGAATTCAATATGAATATGATGGAAATACAATTAAAGGATACAAACTTGATAGTTATGAAAATCCTATTGAAGAATGGACTATAGAATTATACGATGAAACAGGAGAAGAACTTCTTGGTACAACTACAACAAATGAAGACGGGATCTTCGAATTTACCGGACTTGCAGAAGGCACATATGTAGTTAAAGAAGTAATGCAGGAAGGATGGTTTAACCAAACTCCAATATCTCAAACAGTAGTAATAGAAGGTTCAGGAGATGTTGAAGAAGGGTATTACAACCTACCTGGAGACAATGAGTTAACGCAGATAATGCCAGATGCAAATGTAGAATTTGTTGCAGAAGGTAGAATAGGCGACTTAAGTGGTAATGCAGAACATGAGTTAAACATTCACACAACCCCACCATACGATGTCAAAGATGAATTCAGAAACTTTGACTGGAGCAACAATGGAGTACCAGTACCATTTACTCTAGATTTTGATGGAACTACTGTAACATATACAGTTGGCAGTGAAACATTAACATACGTACCAGAAAGTGTTGATGACATTACAGATATAATGATTAGAACGAGAGCAACTAAGACTGACACTGGTGTAATGATAAACAACTTAGTACTAAATGATACTCCATTGGATGGTACATCAGTAGCAGTAGGCGATACTGCAGGAATAGATGTATTATGGTTAAATGGATATGATTTATCAGAAGGATTCACATTAGAAGGGGAGTCAGTAATGTACTGGACATCTGAGAATATGCCAATGAGATCTCACTTAGCTTACCAGATAAAGGTAGGTAGCGCTGCTAATAGCGAAGAAACATACTGGGCAAATCCTTTCATGAATGAAGAGTATGGAAGTATTACAGTATACAAAGAGATTGTTGGACAGCAATCAGAAATGCCATTTGAGTTTAGAGTATACAAAGGCGATGAAGTAATATATGAAGAAGAATACATAGAAGCAGAAACTAGTGTAAGTATACTTGAACCTGAAACAATAGGATTAATGGCAGGCACATATACAATTGCTGAAAATCCAGAAATTCAAGGATACATTTTACCAGCACCATACACCTTCACAATTGAACCTGGAGAACACAAAGATATTACATTAACAAATACAGTACCTATACCTGATAGACCATCAATGACTATAAATAAAACAGTTGATGATTCTTCAGTATACGTAAATGAAGACGTAACATATACCATAAGTGTAACAAACAACGGTAATATAGACTTAGAATATGTTTGGGTAACTGATGAACTTCTAGATTTTGAAGAAATGATAGACCTTCTAGAAGTAGGAGAAACAGAAACCTTTACACTTACCACATCCTACAGTACTACTGGTGAACGAGTTAACACAGCAGTAGCAGAATACGGAATAGAAACTGAAGGATACATGATGGTAGAAGACAGTGCTACAGTAGACGTAAACAGAAGACCTACAAGAACAAACACCTACAGAATGACCATAGACAAAGAAGCAGATGGAGACTTCTACGAAGTAGGAGATACAATAGAATACACAATCACTGTAGAAAACACAGGAAATACAACTCTTACAAATATAGAAGTAATAGATGAAATGACAGGCTTAGAAGAAACAATAGATTCACTAAGCCCTGGAGAAACAGAAGAATTCGAAACCATATACGTAGCACAACAATCAGACGTAGGAGACCTTACTAATACAGCTACAGCAGAAGACGACAGAGCAGGTACAGAAGAAGCTACAGAAATAGTAACTGTAGAAGATATACCAGAAGGAGTACCAGGAACCTACGAATTAGAAATAGAAAAAACAGCAGTAGTTGAAGGAGATATATTCTCCGGTGACATGGTAGAATTTACCATAGTAGTAACAAACACAGGAGATGAAATCCTTGAAAACATCTTAGTAGAAGATGACATGGTAGACTTTGAAGCAGTAATAGACCAATTAGAACCAGGAGAATCAGAAGAGTTCACAGTAATGGTAGAAGCACCAGATATACCTGGACCATTTACAAACACTGCAACAGCTTCAAATACTGAAACCGGAACAGTAGAAGCGGACGATACAGTATTTGTTGAAGAACCAGTACCATTAGATGTACCGGATACAGGAGTTGCACCTACCGATATATTCTTCGGACTAGGAGCCCTAGTATCAGGACTTGGAGTATTCTTCACTAAGAAACGTAAGTAACAATAGTATAACAATTGCGAAACAGTAGAACAACGATAGTAATACAGTTGTTAAACAGTTGGATAACTATAGATAAACTGTAGTAAAACAATAAGCCTGAGATGTAAAAGTCTCAGGTTTTTTACGCCATTTTTGTCACTCTGAGGAATTGAAAAGTCTTTAAGATTTATTCGCAGAGGCTTCCTAACCAACTTTCCAACTAACCAACATTCCCCTAACCAACATTCCCCTAACCAACATTCCAACTTTAGAAATATTGTCATCCTGAGAATAGCCTATTATCTAACACTTGAGGGATCTTGTTTAGTTGCTAAGATTCTTCCAAAGACGCTTTCTCGCCAATCGACTTACAGTTTCTTGGGAAAGCTATTCGTGAGACCTGCATCTATTTTCATCAAATAGTGCTAGGACTACAACTTTGTTCTGAATGTCAGGAACTATTCCCTCTTGCTTAGCTATGACAAAAATAGTATAATAAAATAAGAAAGTAAGAAATTCAGAAAATAGGAAAAAGAGGTGTAGAAATGCTTATAGAATTAAGAAAGAAATCTCAAATCACAGTACCAAAAAGCATAATAAAAAAATTAAACCTTAAAGAAGGAGATAAATTAGAAATAGTAGAAAAAGATGGAGGGATATTCCTAGTACCGGTAGCCGTATATCCAAAAGAATATATAAATGACCTAAAACAAGAAATATCATATATCAAGGAAAAAATAGAAAAAGGTGAAAAAGAAAATATATATGATGATGTAGATGAATTAATCAAATCATTAGACTCTAATCTGGATGAGTAAAATGAAAATTACTTACACGAATAGATTTAAGAAGAATTATAAAAAATTTAGTGAAAAAGATAAAGAAATTATAAAAAAGAAAATCAAAATATTATCTTTAGATCTAATGCATCCATCATTAAGAACTAAAAAAATAAAAGGAACAGATGGGTTATTTGAATGCAGTGTAAATATGGATATAAGAATTATTTGGAGCTATCATAATAATGAAATAATAATATTATTAGATATTGGTCGGCATGATATCTTACAGAAATACTAGAACCCTGAGATGTAAAAGTCTCAGGTTTTTTTACGCCATTTTTGTCATGTAGAGCTCATATTTTCTTGTCATTCAGAGGCTTTAGCCGAAGAACCTAATCATCCCGAGAATATCCTATTATCTAACACTCGAGGGATCTTATTATAAACTATCGTTAGGCCATCGTTCTGCTATCTGAAGCCCTAGCCCTAATTGCAAACAATTATAGGCAGGGCTCATGCAAAGCTTTCCCAAGAG
>DPPH01000260.1:920-1121 GCA_003539375.1 Clostridiales bacterium | reverse complement strand
ATGCAAAGCTTTCCCAAGAGACTTAAAGTCGATTGGTAAGAAAGCGTCTGCTTCAAAACTATTGTTTCACCATCGTTCTACAATCGTTAGGCCATAGCTTAACCATCGTTTAACTATCGTTCCAAAAACTATGACCAAACTGTGACTGAGTTGTGACTGATTTGAGATTGAAATAAATATAATAAAGACAACAAAAGAATA
>DPPH01000260.1:0-644 GCA_003539375.1 Clostridiales bacterium | reverse complement strand
CAGGGTAGCATACACTGGTTGGAAAAGAAAAAAATAGTAAACTTCAGAAGTATGATGGAACTAATGATGCTTCTAAGTGAATCAATAAGCAAAGAAGAACTAAGAAGTTGGGAAGATAAACAAGGAAAATTAGAAATATTAGAAAATATATCAAACAAATAAGGACGATAGGGAGGAATACAAAATGAAAAGAATTTTAGCGATCATACTAACAGTGATTTTAGTTTTAAGTAGTTTTACATTTGCATTCGCAAATAATGGGAATGGGAATGGAAATGGAAATAATAATGAACAGAAAAATACGTGGATTCATGTAAAAATAAATGGAGATAAAGAGTATGTTTCTGAAGTATGGATAACTTATGATGGAAATGAAATTGAGTTAGATAAAAATAATGACCAAAACAACAGTGGACTATATACAAAATCAGATAATGGTGGTTATGTATCAGATAAGATAACTCAAATAAAAGTTGTTTTAAATAACGGAGATGAAGTATTTGATTATAATCCAACTGGAGTTGAAGCAAATGGTACAATTAATTATAGGTTAGCTGTATCAGCTCCTGAGCAGGAAGACCCGGGAGATCCAGAAGACCCGGGAGATCCAGAAGACCCAGAAGATCCAAAAGACCCGGGAGATC
>DPPH01000196.1 GCA_003539375.1 Clostridiales bacterium | reverse complement strand
TAGTGGAACAGGCAGAAGATGAAATTGCCGCACTAAATATGGTTATAGGTTCATGGTACACAGGAGGAAGAGGACTGGCAACTACTTCCGGTGGAGGCTTTGCTTTGATGCAGGAAGCAGTTAGTTTGTCCGGAGTATCTGAAACTCCTTGTGTTGTTCATATAGCTCAGAGACCAGGACCGGCTACAGGATTACCTACTAGGATGGAACAGGGAGATTTAAATTTGACTGTTTATGCAGGACATGGAGAATTTCCTAGAATAATAGTAGCTCCCGGTACCCTAAAAGATGGTATTGAACTGACTCAGAAAGTCTTTTATCTAGCAGATAAATATCAAGTCCCAGCATTCATATTGACGGACCAGTTTTATGTTGATTCAAACTCTCAAATGGAAAAGTTTGATCTAGAAAATAAATACTTAGAACAAAATATAGTTGAAACAGATGATAAATATATGAGGTATAAAATTACTGAAGACGGCATATCTCCTAGAGGCATACCTGGATACGGAGAAGGCGTAGTAAAAGGTGATAGTCACGAACATACAGAAGAAGGGCTAGGAACAGAAGACTTCAATATTAGAAATAGAATGAATGAAAAAAGAATGAGGAAAACAGATAAGATACTAGAAGATTATATCCAACCGGAACTAATTGGAGAAGAAGACTATAAAAATCTTATAGTAGGATGGGGTTCAACCTATGGAGTATTATCAGAATTTGTAGACAGCAATAAAGATTTAAAGACCTCATTTTTAAATATTAAACAGCTTTATCCTCTATCCGATAGATTGAAAAAATATTTTGAAAAAGCAGAAAAAATAATTGTTGTTGAGAATAATTTCAAAGGACAGCTGGCTAATTTATTAAAATTAGAACTTGATGTAAAAGTAGATGAAAGAGTTCTAAAATACAGCGGTGAACCATTTAGTATAGAAGAGATAGATAGCAGATTAAAGGAGGTGCTGTAATGACTTTTGATATAAAAAAGGATATAGATATTGCTTGGTGTCCAGGATGTGGTAATTTCCCAATAAGAAAATCACTAATAAATGCTCTCGATGAGATGAACTTAAAGCAAAAGGATGTAGTTGTAGTATCAGGAATAGGTCAAGCAGCAAAAATGCCTCAATACTTAAATTCCAACTTTTTTAATGGACTTCACGGAAGAGCCATGGCTGTTGCCTTTGGCGTTAAAGCAACTAATCCAGATTTAAAAGTCATAGTTGAAGGTGGAGACGGCGACATGTACGGTGAGGGCGGAAATCATTTTTTACATAATATTAGAAGAAACATTGATGTAGCCCACTTAGTTCACAATAATATGGTTTACGGTCTTACTAAAGGACAGGCTTCTCCTACAAGTCAGCTTGGTTTTGAGACACCCATTCAGGTAGATGGAGTTATATTAAAACCTGTAAACCCTATAGCATTGGCACTATCAGCAGGTGCAACCTTTGTGGCAAGAGCCTTTTCCAGTGATATGGAAAAAACAAAGGAAATTATTAAAAAAGCAATTAATCACAAGGGCTATGCATTAGTCGATATATTCCAACCATGTGTTTCCTTTAATAAAGTTAACACTAATAAGTGGTATAAAGAAAATTCTTACTATCTTGATGAAGATTACGACTATACTTCATTAGAAAATGCTTACTCTAAAGCATTAGAAAAGGATAAGTTTCCACTAGGTATAATATATAAAAGTGACGAAAGGACTTCATATACAGATAAGCATAATGTGTACGTTGAAGATAAAAAACCAGTATTTAAAAGAAATAAAGATATAAAAGAAGTAAATAAATTAATTAATAGTTAAACACTTTGTAAAGTTATGTTATAATAAAAATAACTTTTAATAAATTAATATATCTAGTGAAAGAGGTGAAATTGTATGAAGAAGTATGAATGCACTGTTTGCGGTTATATTTATGACCCAGCTGAAGGAGATCCTGATAATGGTATAGAGCCAGGAACATCTTTTGAAGATTTACCAGATGATTGGGTATGTCCATTATGTGGAGTAGGCAAAGAAGATTTTGAAGAAATATAAAATTTAGGAGTTAGGCTTAAGCCTAACTCCTTTTACTATTCCTTTTTTCAATAACATTTTGAGCCTTATTTTTTTTATCAAATTTTTCCAAAAATATCATAGCAATAGTAGCAATAAGAACTATTACCGATGCAAATCTCCAGGAAAATTCGAAGTTGGTGTACTCGAGCACATAACCCATTACCAAAGGGCCAATACTAAAACCAGCTCCCATTATAATTGGAAGTACAGAACTCATTCTTCCCCTATGAGACGAAGGAGTATGGTTCATAATAAAAGGCATAACCGATATAGCCTCAAGAATTTCTCCTAAAGTAAAAATAAATCCAGATAAATAAAATACCCATTTAAATGAAATAAATCCTAGAATACCAAAACCTACAGAAAATAAGAATCCTGCAAACACAACTCTTTTTAAATTTGAAAACTTTGCAAATAAACTAGTAAGCACCGGTGTAAAAAATACTACAGTAAAAGCATTTAAAGAACCTATATTTCCATATACTAGAGACCCTGCTTCTACTCCAAAGTTATGAGTAGCATGCATAGGCATAAGGAAAGACCACTGGCTGTATATGAAACGGTAGCCAAATACACCCAATGAAAAATAAATTAAAATAGGTCTGCTTAATAATACCCTAATTATAGAACCTTCAAAAGCGGCTTCCATTTCATTTCTCGAGCTGCTATCAATAATAGTTTCTTCTTTTTTTGAAGGGTCATAAGTTTCTTTAATAAAAAACCCAATTAAAGCTAAAGCTATGAATGCAGTTATTGCATCAATCAAAAACATAATGTTAAGATGGTTTGCAAATAATCTTCCTGCAAACATCATAGCAAAGGCAAAACCTAGATTAAAACCTAGATAAAGTAAAGAGTATGCACCATCTCTATCATCATCTGTAGTTATATCTCCTATCATAGCATCATGTGAGGGACCAGCAATACCAAAAAACACACTTGCGCTTATAAGTACATAAACCATTTCTATTGAAGTTTCCATAAAATAACAGATTATGTAGCTAAACATTCCTAAAGATTGAAAAATTATTAAAAGTTTTTTTCTGCCGAATTTATCGGCTAAGTTCCCACCTAAAATACTAGCAGGAGCGTACAATAAACCACTCAATGCTGTAATTACTCCCACCTGAGATTCTGGTAGACCGATTTTCTCCCTTAAAATTAAGGTCATGAAAGGAAAAATTAAAGCACCTATTGCATTAACAAATCTTGAAATAAAAAGAATGTAAACTTCCCTTCTTAAACCCTTATAGGGTTGGATAATTTTGTTTAAATATTCCATAAAAACACCTGCTTCCTATATAATTCCATCATGTATTGTATAATAAATAACACTATAAATAAATATAAATCGGATAATAATTATAAAAAATTAACAATACCCTTAGACAAATAGGCAATTAATGATATTATAATATTGTATGTAAGAATTTTGGAGGTTATTGATGAAAAAAATTTTACAGATTTTAGGGCAAAAGCCTGGTGAAACCGGGAGTGGAATTTTTTTAAAATCTTTAGTTAGGGAAATGGCGAAAAAAGAATATACCCAAGGTGTATTAGCAGGAATTAGCAGCAAAGATTTAGATATAATTATAGAAATGCAAGAGGCTAACTTTTATCCAGTATTATTTGATACTAAGGAATTGCCTTTTTCTGTTCCCGGCATGAGTGATGTTATGCCTTATGATAGCACAAGGTACATTGATATGGATGAGGAAATGTATTTTAAATGGAAAAATTCTTTTAAAAAAATTTTAGATAGAGCTGTTAAAGAATTTAAACCAGATATTTTTATAACCCATCATCTTTGGTTGTTAGCCTCTTTAATTAAACAATGGTACCCAGATATACCTATGATAGGAATATGTCACGGCACTGATTTAAGACAAATGGATAAAACTAAAAAATTTACTGATGAAGTTTTGAAAGGATGTAAAAATATAGATAAGGTATTTGCCTTAAATAAATTTCAAAAAGCAAAGATACAAAGAATTTACGGAATAAAAAAAGAAAACATTGTTACCACAGGTAGTGCTTACAACGGAGATGTATTTTATCCTAATCATCATTTGAAAGATAGAGATTCAATTAAGTTAGTTTATGTTGGCAAATTAAGTTATGCTAAAGGGGTAATGCCTTTGTTAGATGCCTACGATGATATTGATATTAATAAAAAAGATATAGAATTTACAATAGTTGGTTCTGGTAAAGGAAAGGAAGCTGAAGCTATAAAAGAAAAAGCTAAAAAAATAGGGAAAAAAGTTATATTTACAGGGATGGTGAGCCAAGAAGAATTAGGAGAAATACTAAGAGATAGCAATATTTTTATACTACCATCCTTTTACGAAGGACTTCCACTAGTTCTTATAGAAGCCCTAGCATGTGGACTAAGAGTGGTAACGACAGATTTACCGGGAGTAAAAGATTGGATTGGGGATAAAGTAAATAGCACTGGGGTCATATCCTATGTATCTTTACCAAGACTTAGAAATACAGATGAGCCTGTGGAAGAAGATATACCTAGGTTTACAAAAGAACTTAAATATTCAATAGAAAATCATATAAGTTTATTAGATAGTTATAAAGATGATAAAGCAAAGGAGAAAATAGTGCTGAGAAGAATTAGGCAGCTCTGCTGGGAGTCCCTCTTTTCAAAAATGGAAGGGTATATAAATGATCTTTAGATCCAAAACAGAGTTTAGATATATAATTTTATTTGACATCATAAAAAAAGGTTATAAAATATAAAGGACAGGGTATAATATAAAAGAATTCAAAAAAATAATGGAGGTATTTAAATGTCAGAAATGAAAGGAACTAAAACTGAAAAGAACTTATTAAAATCTTTTGCTGGAGAATCTCAAGCGAAGATGAGATATACTTTATTCGCTGAAAAAGCAAAAGAAGAAGGTTATGAGCAAATAGCAGAGTTATTTTTAGAAACTGCTTGGAATGAAAAAGAGCATGCAAATGTATTTTTTAGTTTTTTAGACAGAGGAGAAAATTTAGAAATAACTGCGGCTTATCCAGCAGGAATAGTTGGTACTACTGCAGATAACCTAAAAGCAGCTGCAATGGGAGAAAACGAAGAACATACTGAACTTTATCCTGAATTTGCAAGAATTGCTGAAGAAGAAGGATTTAGAAAAGTAGCTACAGCTTACAGACTAATTTCAAAAGTAGAAGAAGAGCACGAGGCTAGATACTTAAAATTATTAGAAAACATTCAAAAAGAACAAGTATTTAAAAAAGATGAACAAGTAAGATGGAAGTGTAGAGCGTGTGGTTACGTTCATGAAGGGGAAGAAGCGCTTAAAAGATGTCCAGTATGCGGCAAACCACTTGCATTCTTTGAAATCAAAGAAACTAACTACTAAAACAAATTCCTTGATATTATATAGAATTAGTTATATAATAACAGGTGAATAAGAATTAAATTTTTTATGGAAAAAGGCAAATTCACCGAAAGGTGGAGACGCAAAGACACAGATCTAAAGGTATTTTACCCATGATGGCTGGTTTACCCTTAAACTTTTTACATGAAAACAGCGGATATCCCAAAGGTATTAAAGATGAAGATATAATGATTGAAGCAAAAATTATTGGTATTGCCGATGCCTTTGATGCAATGACGACAACTAGACCTTACAGAAAAGCTATGACAAAAGATGAAGCAAAAGAAGAACTTAGAAAAGATGTAGAATCAAGAAAATATGATAAAAAAATATTTGAAATTCTTCTAGATATTATAGAAAAAGAAAATGATTGATGATATTTTAAAAACTCTAAATATCATGTATAATTATATATGCATGATTTTTTTATGAAAGAAGGAGAATTATGAGAGATAAAATCAGTACTATGACACACTTTATTGGAGCTATTTTGTCCTTAATTGGATTAATATATTTAATATATAAAGGAACAAAAATAGGAAACATTCCCTATTTAGTTGGAAGTTTAATATTCGGTATAAGTATGGTGCTTCTGTATTCAGCAAGCACGATATACCACTGGGTGAGAGTAAAAGATAAAACTTTAGAAATTTTTAGAAAAATAGACCACATGATGATTTTTGTTTTAATAGCTGGGACCTATACACCGATTTGTTTAGTAGCATTAGGTGGAGTTTTTGGATATACTCTTTTAGCCATAATTTGGACTATAGCAATTGTTGGTATAGTACTGAAAGCCCTATGGAAGGATATGCCTAGAAAGATAAATACAGCAATATATATTTCTATGGGATGGTTTGCTATAATAGCCCTGTATCATTTGACCAAAAGTTTACCCCTTTATGGACTTATATTCCTAATATTAGGCGGTATCGCCTATACTGTAGGAGGAGTAATTTACGGGGGTAAATTTAAAATATTCAATTTTAAAAATTTCGGATTTCATGAAGTTTTTCATCTTTTCGTCTTGGCAGGAAGTTTCTTCCATTACTTGATGGTTGCTACACTAATTTGAAATATAAAATAAATATTATTAATAATAGTAGGTATAATATAAGTAGAAATAAACCTATATCAAATCATCAGACGCTACGTATTTCGGAAAATATTTAGAACCGGTTAAAGATAATTCGCGAGCAGTCGATTTCATGCCAATCGACTTTCAATCTCTTGGGAAAGCTTTGCATGAGACCTGCGACTATTTACTTAAGAAATAGGCTAGGGCTTCAACTCGCTTCGCTCAAACAAAGCTCATAAATATCTTTTTCACTTGTTCTATATTTTCATCAAAATACTTCGAAGTCTTCTTCTTTTAATATAGATTTATATCTACAATATTTATAGCAAAAACATACTGATTTTTTTATTTTGCGTACAACTCTACAATTTTTCTTATAACTAAAACAGCTTTCTCCATTGACTCTACAGGAATATACTCATACTTGCCGTGGAAATTATGCCCTCCAGTAAATATATTTGGTGTAGGAAGACCCATATAAGACAATCTTGCACCGTCTGTACCACCTCTTACAGGACTGATTTTTGGTTCAATACCTAAATCTTCCATAGCTTTTTTTGCAGTTTCTACAATATGGAATACTGGTTTAATTTTTTCGCTCATATTGTTGTACTGATCTTCCATATCTAAAGTGATTCTGTTGTCATACTTATGATTCAAGTAATCTACAGTTTTCGTAAATAAATCTTTCTTTTCTTGAAATTTTTCCATATCATGATCTCTAATGATATATTTCATTACTGTTTCTTCTACATTACCTTCTGTTTCGAGAAGGTGATAAAAACCTTCGTATCCTTCGGTATATTCAGGTTTTTCGTTGTAAGGTAGCAAACTATTAAATTCAAATCCCAATCTTAGAGAATTTACCATTGTGTTTTTAGCTGTTCCAGGGTGCACATTTTTACCCTTTATAGTTAATTTAGCCTTAGCAGCATTAAAAGTTTCATACTCTAAACCGCCAATTTCTCCACCGTCAATAGTATAGGCGAAATCTGCATTAAATTTCTCAACATCGAAAGTTTCAGTTCCTCTACCAACTTCTTCATCTGGAGTGAAGGCTATTTTTATATCTCCGTGTTTAACTTCAGGATTTTCTATGAAATACTCTAAAGCAGTAATAATTTCAGCGATACCTGCTTTATTATCAGCGCCTAAAAGAGTTGTTCCATCGGTAGTGATAAGAGTTTGACCCTTGTAATTTTTTAATTCTGGAAAATCTTTTGTTTTAAGCACTATGTCGTTTTCTTCATTTAAAACAATATCTTTCCCGTTATAATTCTCAACTATTTGAGGCTTAACATTTTTCCCGGTAACATCTGTAGCTGTATCCATATGAGCAATAAATCCAATAGATGGAACATCTTT
>DPPH01000136.1:1072-4612 GCA_003539375.1 Clostridiales bacterium | reverse complement strand
TGAATTTTTTCAGCTTCATTTCTTTTATTGTCAAATTCTTTTAGTTCGGCTAGAAGTTCTTTATTTTTCTTGAGTTCTTCTTTTAAGTCTACATTCAATATTTCTAATTCTTCTTTATCATTTTCTTCGTCCTTGAGCTTTTCTTTTAGAACTGCTGATTCATCTTCTAAGGATTTTACTTTTTTTGTTAAGTCTCTAATTTCTTTGGATTTTTTGAGTCTTTTAAATGCTCCCAAAATTCCTGCTATAAGAGCTCCTGAACCAACTGAAATCAGTATAACTAATGCTTGGGAAACACTGTACCTTGCAAAAAACAAATCAATTGTAACTTTTCCTCCGTTTTGAATAGCGAAAATTGATATGAATATTGAAATTATTAGTACTATTATAAAACTTAATTGCATAGAAATACCTCCTTTATATTTATTTAATTATACTATACTTTTACTTAATTTAACAAAATATTTTCTTTTTAACTATCAATTGTGTTTGGATTATACATATTTACCTTGCTTTTTCTGCTTTTTAGCAGGTACCAAACAGGACTGGCAATGAATATTGATGAATAAGTACCAGCTAATACTCCTATAATTAAAGGTAATGCAAAATCTTTAATTGCCTCTACACCTAATATATATAGGACCGTAACAGCAATTAATGTAGTTGCTGAAGTATTTATAGATCGTCTTATAGTTTGTTTTATACTTGTATTAATTATCTCATCAAAAGGCTGTTTCCTTGTTCTTTTAATATTTTCTCTAATCCTATCAAAGACAACTATAGTATCATTTATAGAATAACCAACTATAATAAGCATAGCAGCTATAAATGAACTGTTTACAGGTATTCTTAGTATTGAATACACGGAAAGACCTATAAGAACATCATGTATTAATGCTGTGATTGCTGCTAATCCAAAGTTGAATTCAAATCTGAAGGTTATGTAAAGCAGCATACCTACTGTTGCTATAGCAACTGATATGAATGCTCTTCTCTGAGTTTCTTCTCCTATTGAGGCTCCAAATTTCTGCTGGTTAATTAGGGCATCATCATCTAAATTGTATTCATCTTTATACTGGTTAAATATTTCTACCCTTTCATCATTGTTATAATCATTTGTAGTTTTGATTATAACCTCATGATTCCCTTCTCCTGCATGTACTATACTTGCATTTTGGTCGTAGCCATCCATGATTTCTCTTACTTCTTCTACAGGTATTTCTCTTCCTAAATCTATCTGAATTAAAGTCCCACCGGTAAAATCAATACCGAAATTTAATCCAGAGGTTAACATCATGACCATTCCGATTATAATTACTAATGCTGATATTCCAAATGTAATTTTTTTACTTTTTATAACATCTATTTTCATATTATACCTCCTATGCTCCACCGAATAGTTTCTTACTTCTTGTAATATCCATCTTTATAACAAGTCTAAGTAAAAATCTAGTTATAAATACTGCGGTGAACATGGAAACTACTAGTCCTATAAGCAGGGTTACTGCAAATCCTCTAATTGTCCCTGTACCGAAGTTGTATAAAACTAAACCTGCTATTAGAGTAGTTACGTTAGCATCTATAATAGTAGTCATAGCTTGTTTAAACCCGGAATCTACTGCTGTTCTTATAGTTTTACCTACTCTTAATTCTTCTTTAATTCTTTCGAATATTATTACATTTGCATCTACTGCCATACCTATTGAAAGTATGAACCCTGCTATTCCCGGCAAGGTTAGTTTTGCATCAATGTAAATGAATACTCCTAAGGCTATTAAAATATAAATACTTAAAGCCAAATCAGCAACTAATCCAGGTACCCTATACATAATCAGCATAAGTACAAATATTAGTAAAAGACCTATTGCTCCTGCAGTAATACTTTTGTTTAATGATTCAAGACCTAAAGTTGGTCCTACAACATTTACTTCGATTTCTCTCATTTCTAAAGGTAGTGCCCCGGCTCTAATTAAATTAGCTAAGTTTGCTGCAGATTCAATTGTGTAGGATCCATCAATAATACTCCTGCCGTCCGTGATAGTTTCAGAAACAGAAGGTGCTGAAATCACTTCATCATCTAAAACAATTTCTATAATCCTATTATCACGATTCTCATCACCAGGATACATATCCATAAGTAGTCCAGTTGCTGTAGCGAATTTTTCAGCGCCTTCACTGTCAAATTCTAAAGCTACAGCTGGCTGGTTGTTTCTGTTGTAAGTGACTTCTGAAACTTCAACATTTTCTCCAGTTACGATAACATTTCCCTGTAGATCTCTAAATTCCAGCTGGGCCGTTTTTCCTATTAAATCTATAGCTTCCTGAGGATTTTCTAAACCAGCTAATTCTACTCTTATTCTATCATTATTTTCAATTGTAATGTTTGGTTCTGCTACTCCAAGGCCATCTACCCTCTGCTGGATAATAGCTTTGGTTTGCTGCATTTTTTTTGCTAATTCATCACCAGTTTCATCTGTATTTGCTTCTAAAACTACATATACTCCTCCTGAGAGATCTAAACCTAAGTCTATTTCCTCACCAAAAGGACTTACTATATAGTCCCCTACTGTAAATCCAAAAACAGCTGAATATGATATTAGTACTAATACTGCAATTATTAATGCAAATAATATTCTGCTCTTATTCATACTCTCCTCCTAAAATCAAGGTATTTAAAATTATATATTTTTACTATCTTATAGTCAATTACTTGTATATATTTGCTACAACGTCGTAATAGTATCTACTGTGTTTAATTGTTTGCTTAACTTCTTCTTCTGATATTTTTCTTTTTATTTTATAAGGGTTTCCCATTACCATTGAGTTCGGGGGTATTTTTTTTCCTCCTGGTATCAATGTGCCTGCTGCTACTATAGAATTCTCTCCAATTTCACATCCATCTAAAAGTATTGCTCCAATTCCTATGAGACAGTTGTCTCCTATTTTACATCCGTGAAGATTTACAGCATGGCCAACAACACAGTTATCCCCAACTACAGTAGGATGTCCCATTGATGTGTGAACAACACAGTTGTCTTGGATATTAGAGTATTCTCCTATTACTATTTTATCCCTATCTCCTCTTAAAACGGCACCAAACCAAATATTAGCTTTAGATTTAAGTTCTACATCTCCTATTACCAGTCCCGTTTCCATAACTACAGCATCTTCTGCTATATTAGTTTTATATTCTTTTAATTCTCTTATCATAATCATTTACTCCTCTGATTTAATTCTTATAGCACATTCAATTCTTTTCTTTTCCAGTTCACAGCCTACTTCGTAGGGCTCCATAAAAGAATTGTTGAAATTATAAGCATTTGCATGACATCCCCCACCGCAAAAGTATTTTGCCCAACAGTTTTTACATTTTTCTTTTGTAGTAATATTGGATCCATACATAGCATCTGGTATTTCCTTGCTTGTAATTCCCTCACTTACATTTCCTATAATAAACTTTTCATCCCCAACAAATTGATGACATGGATATATGTCTCCTGAAGGTGTTACAGCTACGTATTCATTACCTGCACCGCATCC
>DPPH01000136.1:0-779 GCA_003539375.1 Clostridiales bacterium | reverse complement strand
AAGCTAAAACTCTTTCCATCTTTTTTACTGTCTATATAATATTTACATAGTTTTTCGTATTCATCTTTAACTTTATCTAAATGGTCTTCAGTAATTGAAAACTTATTAATTTCATCTGTAACAACCGGCTCAATTGATATAACATCAAAGCCTGAATTTTTAATACTTTTTACGTCTTTCGTGAAGTCTAAATTTTCCCTAGTAAAAGTACCTCTGATAAAATAATCTTTTCCTTTTCTTTTATCTACAAGATTTTTAAATTTCGGTACTATCTTATCATAAGTACCTTTGCCACCCTTGTCTATTCTCATATTATCATTTACTTCTTTTCTTCCATCTAGACTCAAAACTACATTATGAAAGTTTTCATTTATGTATTTTGTGTTTTCCTCATTGAGTAGCATTCCGTTGGTTGTAATAGTAAATCTGAAATTTTTATTTTTTTCTTTTTCAATCTTTCTTCCATATTCTACTAGTTTTTTTACAACGTCAAAGTTCATTAGAGGTTCTCCGCCGAAAAAATCTACTTCCAGGTTTCTTCGCCCAGGGGAATTATCAACTAAATAATCAAATGCTTTTTTTCCTGTTTCAAAAGACATAAGCTCTTTGTTGCCTCCGAAATCTCCCTTTGATGCAAAGCAGTATTCACATAAAAGATTGCAATCGTGAGCAATATTTAAGCACATTGATTTTAAAGTTGGCTTAATTTTGGGAACTATATTTTCTTCTTTTGTATAGAGCAGGTTATTATTTTCTAAATTTCCTAATTCTTCTATACA
>DPPH01000135.1:5114-5263 GCA_003539375.1 Clostridiales bacterium | reverse complement strand
CAGTATGCAGGATTCACAGAATCCCCTGTAACTTTTGTTTACACCGATGGGTTGGTTCTGTTAGGTTTGGTAACAAATATGCTTCCTTTTGCTGTACTTCCAATGTACAGTTCAATTGAAAAATTAAGCAAATCTTTGCTGGAGGCATC
>DPPH01000135.1:2121-4859 GCA_003539375.1 Clostridiales bacterium | reverse complement strand
ACATTTTTTAATATAACATTACCCCTTACTTTTCCAGGTATTTTTTCTTCAATTATCTTGGTTTTTATTCCTTCTCTGGGGATATATACCGTTACCGATATGCTTGGTGGAGGAAAGGTACTATATATAGGTAATATAATCAAGAATCAGTTTGGAGCTATAAGGAATTGGCCTCTAGGTGCAGCTCTTTCTGTTCTACTTATGGTTATAACAGGACTGCTTATTTTCTTATACACTAGATTTGCTAGTATTGACGAGATGGAGGTAGTGTAAATGAGAGGGTCTAAAGTGCAAAAAAGAAAGAAACTTAGTGGAATACTTTCAACCATATATTCAGTTATTGTATATTCCATATTATATATCCCTGTAGCTGTAATGATGATTTTTTCATTTAACGATCAGAGATATAACTACTACTGGAATGGATTTACAACTAAGTGGTACCCAAAATTATTTTCCAATACTGCTGTAATCGATAGTTTGTGGTATTCCATAGTGATAGCAATTTTAGCAACAGTAATTTCTGTTACTATAGCTACAATAGGAGCACTAGGATTGCGAAAATATGAATTTAAAGGAAAAAAGTTTGTGGACAATATGCTTTATGTACCGATTATAGTTCCTGAGATAGTTATGGCTGTTGCCTTGCTTATAGTGTTTATGAAGGTGGGTTTTGCTTTAGGAATGGGAAGTATATTAATAGGACATTGTACTTTCTGCATACCTTATGCAGTAGTAACAATTAAGGGACGTATAAGTGGTGATAGTTACAGTCTAGAAGAGGCATCTATGGACCTGGGGGCAAATAGGATTAAGACATTTTTTAATGTTACTTTACCTAGTATTATGCCGGGAGTAATGAGTGCAGCATTTTTATCATTTACTCTTTCTATAGATGATGTAGTAATGAGTAACATGCTTGCCGGGGCAAAGAATTCGACACTACCGGTTTTAATTCTGTCAATGAATAAATCTGGAGTAACTCCAGATATAAATGCATTGACAACAATCATGATTCTAGTCATTGTTATTGCAATGATTTTGAATAATAAAATCAAAAAAGCGTTGGGAAGACGCAAAAAAGCGGAGGAGATAATATGAAAAAATCAATTTCTATTCTTTTAGTCATGGTATTAATCATGAGTATTTTTACAGGATGTGCAGGTACTAGTGAGGGTGCTGATGGCGAAAGCGAAGAAACTGCAAGTACTGAATTAAACATTTACATGTGGCAGCAGTATATATCAGATGATTTAATTAAAAGTTTTGAAGAAGAAAACAATGCTACTGTAAATCTTTCTTACATGAGTGATAATGCGGATGCTATAACAAAGCTTACTGCAGGTGGTGGAGAGGAATACGATCTTATAATGACATGTGATGCTTATATGGAGTCATTAGTAGATGGTGATTATATTGAAAAAATTAATTTTGACAATATTCCAAATGCATCAAACATAAATGAATCATACTGGACTGCTAAAGAGTACTGTGTACCTTATTTGATGAATTATATCTATATAGTTTATAACCAAGATACAAGTCCAGTTGAAATCACTAGTTATAATGATCTTATAGATCCAGCACTAAAAGGACAAATAGCTACAATAGATGGAGCAAGAAATCTATTTCCTATAGCACTTATTGCACTTGGATATGACCCTAACTCAACTAATGAAAGTGAAATAGCAGAAGCTTATGAATGGCTTGTTAAGTACAACGAAAATGTTGTAGCATATGGAAATGCTGAACAAAACCTTACAAACGGAACAGCATCAGTGGCCTTTACATATGATGGTAATGCTTCTTGGGCTATGTCAGAACTTGGTGAAGATAACAATTTAGTAATAGCAGATTTTGAAGAAGATCCGGTACAACTTGGATTTGATTTATATGTAATACCTAAGGGAGCTAAACACGTGGACCTAGCAGAAAAATTCTTGAATTACATTACTGACCCACAGGTTATGGCAGAAAATCTTGAAGAGTACCCTTACTCATGTCCTAATGATGCAGCAGTAGAAGCAGCTTCTGATACTTATAAGAATGATCCAGCAAGAGATTTTGATTACAAAGAAAATGTATTCTTCCAAAAGGATGTAGGGGAAGCAATTACTATATACAACGATTATTATCAAAAGTTAAAGGTTGGAGAATAAAAAAAGAGATTTAGGAGAACTTATAATGTTAAAATTCGACGAACAGAAACAATTGGACAGTGTAAATGGTGCATTGAAACTTAGAAGTAAAATAGAAAAAATAGTAGATGAAATATGTGAAAAAGGATATAAGAACATCTGCTGGCTTGGTATAGGTGGGACTTATGCTTCATGCCTTCAGGCTGAAGTACATATGAAGGAAAGATCTTCACTGAATTTCTTTGTTGAAAATGCAGCAGAATATATTACCACAGGAAACAAAAAAGTTGGAGAAGGTACTATAGTAGTTATATCTTCTGTTACTGGAAGAACTACAGAGATGATTGACGGAGTAAAAAAAGCTAAAGCAGATGGAGCTGAGGTAGTAGGCTTTGTTGACTATCCAGATACAGAACTAGCTAAGATGATGGATTACCTTATTTCCTATCCAATGAATGAACAGCTTAAATTTTTCATGTTGGCAGATAGGTTTATGTATAATGCTGGCGAGTTTGATGAATATCACGAGCTTTATGCTGAACTTGATGAACACCTTGCAAAAGCTTTGGTTGAAGTAGAAAAATCGGCTGATGAGCTTGG
>DPPH01000135.1:0-1823 GCA_003539375.1 Clostridiales bacterium | reverse complement strand
AATCAGTATGGTGCAACTTACTCTTATGCTATGTGCTACTGGGAAGAACAGCATTGGATTAGAACGAAATCTATTCACAGTGCTGAGTTTTTTCATGGTATGTTTGAAATAATCGATAGAGATACAGCAGTGACAGTATTTGTAGGAGAAGACTCACAGAGAGGACTTAGTGAGAGGGTAGCAAAATTCTTGCCGAGAATATGTGGAAACTACAATATTATTGACACAAAAGATTACGAACTTAAAGGAATTAGTGATAAGTTTAGAGGACATCTTTCGCATTTATTAATGAGAGTAATAACTGCAAGAGTGGATGTTCATATAGAAAGACTGAACTGTCACCCTATGGAAATAAGAAGGTACTACAGACAGCTTGATTATTGATAGTTGTTTAAACTAATTGTTAAGAGATAGGCTGTTTCTAATTTTGAAACAGCCTATTTTTAGATATAGAAAGGATAGCTTTATGGAAGTTGGAATGTTTACTTCAGGTTACCAGAGAAGTGATATTGAGGATATTTTTAAAGATGCTAAGGGATTTGGATATGATTATATAGAACTTTGGGGAGGAAGACCTCATGCTTATCCATATGATCTAAAAAGAGGTCAAATAGATACTTTACTAACCCTAAAGGATAAGTATGATATACCAATAAAAGTATATACCCCTGAACACAATGCTTACCCATTTAATTACATGATAGGTGATGAATATCAAAGAAAAGAATCTATAGAATATTTAAAAACAGCAATTGAAATGGGGAAAGCTCTCGGTGTAGAATATACGGTGATTTCAGCAGGACATGCAGGATACAATGCTTCAAAAAATGAAATATGGAATAGGTTTAGAAAAAGCATAAAAGAACTAGTAGAATTCGCCGAAGAAAAAGAACAGATACTTCTAATAGAAGCTCTTACTCCCTTCGAATCCAATGTTTGCACAACAGCAGATGATTTAAAAGATATTGTAGAATACATAGACTCTCCATATTTTGGAGCAATGTGTGATGTAGTTCCTCCTTATGTACAAAATGAAAGTATACAGACCTATTTTAAGAAGTTAGGGGATAAAATTAAACACTTCCATATAGTAGATAGCGACGGTGTTAGTGATACCCACCTTTTGCCGGGAGATGGAAATATGCCTCTAGGAGATATTATTGAAGAAATATCCGGAAGTGGATATAATGGAGGAGCAACCATAGAGCTTGTAACAAATTACATTAATAAACCTAGCTTATATTCGAAATTGGCAATAGATAGATTTAGACAATTATTAAAATATTGAGGTGAATATGAAAAAAAAGATAAATATAGCAGCTGTTGGAGACAACTGCATAGATTTATATGATAGTACAGGAGAAATATATCCTGGAGGTAACCCTGTAAATGTAGCGGTATATGTTAAGAGAATGAAAGGGGATTCTTCATATACAGGAGTGGTAGGAAGTGATTACTACGGAAAATTCATGATTGATGCTATTTCAAAAAAAGGTGTAGATACTTCTCATATTAAAGTGATGGATGGAAAGACAGCAGTTACCCATGTAGAGATAAGGAATGGAGATAGGATTCTAGGAGAATACGAAGAAGGGGTTATGAAAGAGTTCAAATTGACTGATGAAGATATAGACTTTTTATGCAGTTACGACTTAGTTGTTACAGGAATATGGGGAATGGTAGAATCTGAACTTCATAAAATTAAGGAAAGAGATGTGCCTGTTGCTTTTGATTTCGCAGATAATCCAGATGAAGGTATTTTAAATAAAGCTTTACCTTATGTAGATTATGCATTTTTTTCAAATGACGAAAGTGATGATGAA
>DPPH01000245.1 GCA_003539375.1 Clostridiales bacterium | reverse complement strand
TTCAAGTGGGTGTATATGTATTTGCAAGAAAAAAATATATTTGTAAAAATGGCCCTTAATAAAATTAATCATGTTTCATGAGAAGATACAGTTTAAGACACCGGGGTCTCAAAAAAAAGCCCATAGTAAATATAATATGTTTCTGCCAAAAACTATCATCATACTGCCAAAACACACGTGGAGACGGTAGTAATGCTGGGAAAGAGATGAAGATAATAAGACTTGTAAACCTTTACTATTAGAGGTTTCAGGTCTTTATTTATCTAGCGATAAAATGTTAATTTGAGTTATATTTGCTATTTTCATAATTTAGCAATTGTTGTTGGAAACAGACTATTAGTATATAGAGGGTAGACTTTGCTATATAATACCAACTACTAAAATTAATAATTGTTAGATTTTATATAATATAAGCATAAGGGTTTAAGGATATTAGTTTGACATTAAATATTTCAGAATACCAATAGAATGACAAATATAATAGAAGAAATTTCAAAATAATTTAGCAAAAAATACTGCATTATGCAAGGAGAAATAAAAAAAATTGTTAATGATTTTTTAGTAAATAAAGATGAAAAGAAATAATAAGTGATTATGTCAATACATATATTATATTTAATAATGAAAGTTCAGATATTTGGAGTTTTTTTATTTTTATTGATTTAAAAATTAAAATATTATTTATTATTGTTTTACACTTAATCTATAGTTTTATATAATTAAATTTATATATGGTAGTTGATTTTAAAAAATAATTGATGCTCTATATGATAACATTATTTAAATTCTTTTATCAAAATTTAGAAGAATTTAAAGGAGGTGGTAAGCGTGATTAGCGACATTAATGACATCAGCAACATTAGCGAAATAACTATTAGCATCAAAATAAATGCACAGGAGGTATATCATGTTTACACCGTTTGTTAAAGAAGATAACGTGTTAAATGAAAATCCATTTATGAAACATGAAGTTCAGTTTAATTTAATGCATAGGATAATAGAGGGAGATTTAGATGTTGCATTAAAGATTTCAAACGACAAGGCCATAGCTTTGAGTAATTTTGGAAGAGCAATGTGGCTTTGGGTTAATAAAGAGTTAGAGCAAGGAACTATAGACAATATTGTTGATATGATAAGTGAAAATGTATCAAACAGAAAAATACAAGGGATAGCAGCTGATCCAAGAGTTGCAAAACAATTTGCAGAAAAATATTCAAAAAATTGTGGAATAACTTATAAGAAATCAATGGGGTTACAGTCATATTACTGTACAGAGGTTATAAAAACCAGAAGCAATAAAGGAAAAATGATGCTTTCAAAGAATACTCATACTCATCAAATTGCTAAATATTGCGTTGACTTTATCCTAGATGGATATGGACAAGAGGTTACTGTAGAAAGCCAATTGTCAGGAGCAGAACAACTGATTAACTCTGGGAATCTATATTTGTGGTCAGTAGACAGTGATATAGTTACAATGGCTCATGTTACTCACCGTTCAGTTAGACATGCAAGGATTAATTATGTTTACACACCACCTCAGAGGAGAAAAAATGGATATGCTAGTGCTTTGGTGGCTGAATTAAGTCTTCTTCTACTCAATGAGGGTTTAACACCAATGTTATATGCAGATTTAAAAAATCCACAGTCTAACAAAGTATATAAAAATATTGGCTATAAAGAGGCGGGAAAGATTGAGCAATACGACTTTGCATATTAATGTTTGGATAAATAGTTAAGTAGGACATAAGATGAAGAATCAACAATGTGTTTTTAATTCTGAAAACTTAAAAAAATATGGAATTGAATATAGGTGTAGAAATAAATTTTGTTAGCCCAGTGCTCTTAGATAAGCTTTTCAAGAAAAAATTAATAACTATAAGGAGAAACTATCTAGTTTTGAAGGTTTAGTAACCATTTATGAACCATTAATGGATATAAATCCTTCCAGTCTAGATGAGAGGTTTTTGGATTTACTAAGGAGAGGTATTTTTATGGAATTAGGCTGTAAAAGAGTCAGATGCTTTATATTGATATCCTAATATATTTGACTTTAAAGGAGGTGGTTACATGGATAGCGACATTAGCGATATTGCGGACATTGTTTTTGGAACAGACAATTTTGAATGGAGGAAATTATTATGTGTAACCACGAACTTAACGAAACTGAAACGGTAACTTACAAAGGCAAGTATGAATTAAGAGGAAACAAGCAGCTGATTGTACGCATTCCAGAAGAATCTGATGCTCAAGAATTAATCGATTATATAAAAGCAGTAGATTGTGAGACAAAATATCTCGCACGAGAACCAGGGGAATTTAGTTTTTCACTAGAACAAGAAAAAGATTTTGTAAGAAGCTTTGCTTATGATAAGAATAGCCAGATGTTAGTTGGACAAGTAGATGGTACGATTGTAGCTAATTGTTCTGTGGGCATAGTAATGAATAATCGAAGATATATACATAGGGCTGCTTTGGGCATATCAGTTATGAAAGCCTATTGGGGTATGGGTATTGGTAGAGTGTTGATGGAAGAATGTATAGATTGGTGTAAGAGCAACAGAGTTGAGCAACTTGAATTAGAAGTTGTTACAGAGAATGAACGGGCAATAGCTATGTACAAGAATTTAGGATTTGAGATTCATGGGACGAAGAAGCATGCTCTTAAGTATAGCAATGGTACATATGTTGATGAGTATTTCATGATATTACCTTTAGATTAAATCAATGACTGCTTTGTACAATTGAAGAGTGTGTAGTATCCAAACTAGGTTATTGTAAGGTGGCATGTGGATTTGGGACACAGACCACCTCAACTTACCTTTATTAACGGGTCTTATGGGGAGGTTAAGTATTTTGGTGGCAAAGGTGAAATTAATCAAACAATGAAATGATTATACTATTCCTTAATATCACTTTTTAGTTTGTTATTATATCTTTGTAGTTTATAAAACAAGAATCCGTAAAAGCTAATCAAAACAACATACAATCCTATTAAAAACTCATTTCCATGGTCACGGTTGATAAGTAAAAAAATAAATATTGCTATTATTAATACAAAAAATGGTACAAGAATTTTAGAGAGACGGTTATTTCTTTCAATTAGGGAGGCTGTATCAGTAAAAATTTCAGGTCTTTTTTCTTCATAAGGTTTTTTCCACAGATACCAGCCTCCTGCTCCAGACCATACCATTTTCCAACCATCGTCTTTTGAAATGCTTAAATAGTTTTCATCAATTGACGCTTGAAAATCCACACAGTATCTTATAGTTTGGGTTTTATCTTTTTTGAATTTAAATCTAACTCCCCACATATCAACTTGGTAAAGATTCCAACCAACAGCTTCCATTTCTTCCAACCAATCTTCAACTTTTTGAGGGTTCCAGCCCCACCACCAAAACCACTTAGTTTTTATTGTTTTCATTTTAATCCTCCTATTTCATTCTTTCCGTCTTTTAATAGCTTTTCAAGTCTTTCTAATTCTAACATTAGAACTTTTTGACCTTTAGTACTTAGTTTATAAATTTTCTTTCTATCGATTTCTTTTTCTTGAATAATCAAATTTTCTTTTTCCAACTTTGATAGAGTACCATACATTGTTCCTGCTCCGATATTAATTCTTCCTTCAGTTAAATTCTCAACATGCTGCATTATTCCATAACCATGTTTTGCTTCATGAAGAGATAAAAGAATATAATATGCTGTTTCAGTCATAGGTAGATAATTTTGTTTCAGTTTATCAGTATCCATTTAAAACCTCCTATATCAAATCATGCTATATCGCATCTCGATACAATAAATATATCACATCGTGATATATCGTGTCAAGATATATTATAGGTTTATTTGAAAATTATTAGTATGCTTAGCTTAATATAAAATAAATGTGATATAATAAAGTATTAATTGAAGAAGTATTGAAAAAACACTTCCCTCTCTTTAAAATCAAAAAGAAAGGGAAGACTAGATGGAGAGCTCTTATTTTTCATATGTTTACCCTGAAATTGGAGATGTAATCATAAATGTGAGATAAATTAAATATTATTTTCAATTAAAAAATGGAGGTATTCATATGAAAGAATATAAATTTTGTCAAAGTTGTGGCTATCCTATGAAAAAAGACTTAATTGCTCCATGCGGTATGAATTGTAAAATATGTGTAGCCTTTCAGTTTAAAGAAAAAGATCTTAACAAGAAAGGATTTCATAGGAAATACTGCCCGGGGTGTATACCTAGAGGCAAAAATTGCACTCATATGGCTGATAAGTGTGAGTTGTTAGGAAAAGGGAAAATACGTTTTTGTTATGAGTGTGGAGATTTTCCATGCAAAAGATTAAAATCACTAGATAAACGTTATAGGACTAAATATCATATGAGCATGATTGACAATCTTGAGTACATAAGAAAACATGGTATTGATATATTTTTGAAAGAAGAGGAAAAAAAGTGGAAGTGCTCTCGATTTGGTGACGTAATATGTTGTCATAATGGATTATGTCTAAACTGTAATATAGATATATTAGTGAAAAATAGAAAATATAGATGGGATAAAAAATGATGTTATATAGGTAATTATAATTAAAAGAGTATAGAATGATAAAACCACTACATATAACTAACTAGATCTATGTAGTGGTTTACTATTAAGCAAATCTTTTAAAGAGTATGTTGTTTTCAGTATGTACGTGCATGTACATATCAGATACAAAGGTTTTAAATTTCTCATAAAGCATTTCGTAGGATGAACAAGCATCTTCAGGTAAAGTAAAGTGATCAGTTAATTCAGTAAGTATGTGAAGTGCATCACCAGCAACATCGTGTTCATCTTCAAGTTCAATTATTAAAGATTTGCTGCTAGAATCATTTTCTTTGAGTTTTGGAAACAGCATTACCTCTTCTTTAACTAAATGGCTTTCAAGATCTGTTTTTAATTGTCCAAATAATTTATGAATTTCAAATAATTCTTCATGATTTTCTCCATGAACCATTAAGACTTTAGACATCAGATTGGAAATCACCGGTAATTCTTTTTTCAAATAACTGTGATGTTTAGAGAGGATTCTGTTAACTAACTGCTCAGAAGATAAATCTGATAATTTTAGATTTTTAGACTCTACTGATACCATTGAAGCTTCTTCTAGTGCTTTTTCTGCATCAAGGATTAGTTCTTCAACCTTATCTGTATCTTTTTCTACAGCTTCTTTTACTGTCCTATCTCCACCACAGCAAAAATCTACTCCATAATCCATATATATCTTTACCAACTCAGGATGGACTGTAACACTTTCACCTATTGTTTGATTAATATTAAATTTTTTCATTTATCTCATCTCCTTTTTGTTTTTTCTTAACTTGTTAATTAAATATTATCATTTAAATTTTAAAGATTATGTGATTTGCCTCACACAATCAACTTTTATATAAATTTATGATATAATTATTTTAACTATTGGGAGGTATTTAAATATGGAAAAGACTTTTAATTTCCCTACAGAAGGATGTATTACATGTGGTAGTAAATTGTGTACAAAGAAAGTCTCGTTATTTTCAAAATTAAATGAGAGTCAACTTAATACTATTACTAGTCTTATAGAACGTAAGCACTATAAAAAAGGAGATATAGTACTTCGCTTTGGCGATGACTTTGATAGGTTATATATTGTGAATCATGGAAGTTTAAAAGCCGTATCATATAATGAGGAAGGTAAAGAACAAATTTTATATATTTTGAATGAGGGAGATAGTATAGGAGAACTTTCACTATTAAAAAAAGCGGAATCCCAATATGATTTAGTAGCATTAAAAGAGAGTTTTGTTTGTACTATACCAAAATATAAATTTGACGAATTTATCAAAAATAATCCTGAAGTAATTTTCGCAGTATTAGAGTCAACATATGAAAAAATTACATCTTTAGAAAAATTAGTAGGCGCTATTGCATCTAATGATGGAGATTCAAGACTTAGATTTTTGATAAATAGATTAATAAAACAATCAGGAGAAAAAAGGGCTGATGGTATAATAATTAACTTGGAATTGACTAGAGAAGATATGGCAAATTTTGTAGGAGTTACAAGGGAAACAGTTAGTAGAAAACTATCGAAATTAGCAGACGAGGGCATACTTAAAATTTTAGATAACAAACAGATTTTGATAATTGATAAAACTTATTTTGAAAGGTATTAAATTAAAGCATTTGTTATAAACTTAATGCATACAACCTTGTGATTATTGCGATAAAGTCATATAATAATAATTAGGTGGGACATTTATTTAAAATTATTATTTATAAATTCTAGTTAAATAGATAAAAACTAGAAAAATAAATTAAGGAGAGGTGTATAAAATGAATCAAAAACAAGCCGAAATTATGAGAAATGGTAAAGGATTTATAGCAGCACTTGATCAAAGTGGTGGAAGCACACCAAAAGCTTTGAGAGGTTACGGCATAGGTGAAGACCAGTATAATAACGAAGAAGAAATGTTTAATCTTGTACACGAGATGAGAACTAGAATAGTAACTAGTCCTGCATTTACATCCGAGCATATTTTGGCAGCGATACTATTTGAACAGACCATGGATAGAGAAGTAGAAGGTTTATATACGGGAGATTATCTATGGGAGAAAAAAGGTATTTTACCTATCCTAAAGGTAGATAAAGGTCTTGCTGATTTGGAAAATGGTGTTCAAATGATGAAACCAATAACTGATTTAGATTCCAAAATAGAAAGAGCTAAGAAAAGAAATATATTTGGAACTAAAATGAGATCTGTGATAAAAGAAGCTAATAATGAAGGTATCAAAAAAATAGTAGAACAGCAATTTGAATATGGAAAGAAAATAGCAGATAACGGGTTAGTACCAATATTAGAACCGGAAGTTGATATAAAGAGTAAAGATAAAGGAGAGTCTGAAAAAATACTCAAAGAAGAAATCCTTAAAAATTTAGAAACCTTAAGTAAAGACCAGGTTGTAATGTTTAAATTATCTTTACCTGATGAAGATGATTTTTATAAAGAGATAATACAGCATCCTCAAGTAATGAGAGTAGTAGCTCTTTCTGGAGGATACAGCAGAGAAGAAGCTGTAGATAAACTAGAAAGAAATCATAACCTTATTGCAAGCTTCTCAAGAGCTTTACTAGAAGGTCTTGATGTTAGTCAAAGTGATGAAGAATTTAATAATATGATAAAAAATTCTATAGAAAAAATATATAAAGCTTCAATTAGTTAGAAGTTCAGTTTGAAGAAAGGAAGTTTGAAAAATTGGTAGAAAATAAAATCAAGAAAGAATCACCATCCATAGACAAATGGTTAAAGGAAGCAAAAGATGATATGGAAGCATTAAAGGTAGGGATGTATCTTGTTCACAATGGAACTGTAAGAAAAACTCCTAAAGCAAAAGTAAGAAAAGGTGTAGACGACGGTTCTGAAGTTTCAAAAATGGATTTTTCCTACGATAAGGCCAAAGTAGATAAAGCCGTTGAAAAGGCAAAGAAAATGGATGGGATATTTTACGTAAAAGTATGGATGAATGAAGGGAGTCTAAAAGTAGGTGATGACATCATGTATGTTCTTGTAGGAGGAGATATAAGACCCCACGTAATAGATGCTCTTCAAGCTCTTGTAGAAGAAATAAAAACTCAATGCGTTACGGAAATAGAGCATAAAGAATAATTAAAATAGAGAGGGTGGTTAAGCCCTCTCTATATTTATTAATCCAGGTCTTATACTTTTAGCCTTACTTCAGATCAAATCTGTCTGCATTCATAACTTTATTCCAAGCAGTAATAAAGTCTTTAACAAATTTTTCCTTGGCATCATCTGAACCGTAAACTTCAGCGACAGCTCTTAGCTGTGCATTAGAACCAAAGATTAAATCTATTCTTGTACCTGTCCACT
>DPPH01000067.1 GCA_003539375.1 Clostridiales bacterium | reverse complement strand
AAATTCCCTTTGAATTTATATCCGCCATTGAATAAATACTAACCCCTGTATAGATTCTTGGTTATTATATCACAATTGTCAGTTGATTTCCATTTAATAAATTGCATTTTAGTAACAAACACAATATGAATGTATCATATACTTAATATATTATGAATTCGAAACGTTTTCAATAATTTTATTCTTAAGAATTTTTAATATTTTATTTATAATTATAGTTTCCAAAGTAACATTATGGTTATGAAAATAATGAATAAGTAGTTAGTATTAGGAAAGGTAATATTCGTTTTTCTTATCTTTACCATAAAAGAAAACTCTTTTTCGATAAGTATTTTATATATTAAATAACCTATAATTAGTTTAGTAAAATAAATTAACCATTCTTTAAAAACAAACAGTTCTATATAGTTAATAGAGGTTTTCAAGAAAAATTCCCAAATTGGTTTGTAAAAAACTCCTAGTATAATCGATAATAGGCTTAAGACAATTATAGGAACTTCTGAATTTATTTTTAGATTTAATTTATATTTTACTTTTAGGTCTTTTGGTTCTTTGAAAATCTGAAGTATTCTCATGAAGTAAGTTATAGTAAGCACATCTATGAAATGCAAGGCATATATTACAAAATCATATTTCAAGCCGTATTTAATAATACTTTTACTTAAGTAACCACTAAATAAAGGCATTCCCGAAATAGAAAAGAAGCCTACTAAAACCGATGCACTAATCAATGGTAGTTCATGAAATATTCCTCTAATTAGAGTAGTGTCTTTTTCTTTATAGGTATTAATTATTACTCCAGCACTCAGAAAGAGTAATGACTTGAAAAAAGCATGATTAAATATATGGATTATACCTCCAGTGATGTTTCCATCAATTTGATTTAATCCAATCATTATTATACCTATTTGTGATACAGTACTAAAGGCTAAAATTTGTTTTATATCTTTCTGACTTACTGCAAAGATGCCGCCTGATACGGCTGTGAAAATCCCGAGAATTATAAAAAATGTTCGAAAAGTTTCTAGACCATACATTTGGTTTATCCTGATAAATACATATAATCCACTCTTAACCAGGAGGCCTGAAAGTAATGCAGAGATTACGGAAGGTGCTGCACTATGAGCTTTAGGCAGCCAGTTATACACTGGAAAAAATGCTGATTTAACTCCTATAGCTGCCATAATTGAAATAAAAGAAAGATTAGTTAAGTTTAATCCTTCACAGATATTAATTCTTTCTGTTAAAGTACTTATATTAAGTGTTCCCTCTGAGTAATATATTAAAGCCATCCCAATAAGAAAAAACATTATCCCTACACTGTTAAAAAGTAAATAGTAAAGTCCAGCTCTTACAGCTTCACCGCTCATTTTATATAAAATAAGTATAGTAGAAATAATTGTTGTAATTTCAATAAATACAAAAAGATTAAAAAGATCATTGGTTTGAAGCAATCCAAAGAATATTCCTTCTAAAAATAAAAGGAAAAAATAGAATTTAGAATCTTTGCTCCTTTCTTTCCAGGAATAAATTATAACCATCCACCACATTATAATAGTTAAAAATATAAAGGTCATAGACAAATAATCATTTTTTAAAACTATGCTAATTTTAGGATTCCAGCCCCCTAAATCCAGAAAAACTTCGCCTGTAAATCTATTGAAATAGAGGTAAAATTTTATACTCAAATATGTAATTAAAATTTGAGCAGGGTATATAAGTAGGTTGAATCTATCATCATGTAAAATATAAATTGCTATACCTGTTAATATAGGTACAAATATTATTAGTATAGGAACTACTTCCATTTTAACCTTCCCTCTCTAATAATTCATCCCATTCTAGTGTCCCGTAATAGTGAAAGATTTTAATGCTAATCATTAAAGCTAAAGCTGTAGTGGAAGCACCGATTACTATTGTTGTTATCATAAGAGCTTGAGGTAATGGATCAACCATATTAGAAACACTTTCAATAATTATCGGTATATCTCCTAATCCTACATTTCCCAAGTTAAGAAATAAAAGTATCAATGCAGTTTCTATTATACTAAAGCAAATTATTGATTTAATAATATTTTCACTTGTCACAATTCCATATAAACCTATTAATATAATTACAAAGGATAGTATTGGGTTCATATTAACTCCTTCCTTCTTCTATAAAACTTGAAAAAATTGCTACTAGACCGATGGCTACCTTACTTCCTATTAGGAAATTCAACAGTACTAGAAAAATTCTCTTAAAACCGATTCCTGCCGATAATGGTAATGGATTTGTAAAAAAAGTACCTTTTGTTATTAAACTCAAAGACCCTACTACTATAATCCACAAAAAGAGATGTTTTTCCAATCTTACTAAGCCATCTATAATATTTATTCTATCGGGCACAATAAAGTGGGTTATTAATATGGCTGTTGCCAAAATAGCACCACCTTGAAACCCTCCACCAGGGGTTAAATGTCCGTTTACAATTACATAAAATCCAAATACTAAAATAAATGGAAATAAAATCCTACTAACACATACTAATATTTGTGAGTTTTTCATGTTTTTACACCCTTTCTATATAGACTGATCATCTTTCTTATACATAAAAGTAATACCTGATACTGTAATAAGAAGTAGACTTGTTTCAAAAATCGAATCAAAAAGTCTATAATCTAAATAAATCCCGGTTACTATATTTTTGGAACCAGTTTCATATAAAGAATTTTCTGTATAATAATCTTTCGTAGTTGTATCAATATTATCTTCAAGCCATAAAATATTTCTAGAAAAAACACCTAACATAAACAATAACATAGCTGTTAAAG
>DPPH01000008.1:694-7165 GCA_003539375.1 Clostridiales bacterium | reverse complement strand
AAAAAATAATTAGGAGTGAAATTAATGGAAAAATATACTAACTTAAATCTAAACTATATCAATGGAGAATGGAAAGATGGCTCGGGAGATAAAAAAATTATAGATAATAATCCATACTCTGGAGAAGAAATAGCAGCTTTTAAAGTAGCAACATTAGAAGATATTGATGAAGCATACAAAGGTGCTGAAGAAAAACAAAAATCTTGGGGCAATACTAATGCCTATAAGAGAAACGAAATTATGAATAAAGCAGTTCAAATAATGAAGGAACGATATGATGAAATCATAGATATAATAGTAAGAGAAACTGGTTCTACTGTTATTAAAGCCCATGTAGAGTTAGATTCTTGTATTGGAGTAACTGCTCGAGCAGCTGGATATCCATTTCATATGGAGACAAATATAAGTCCTTCAATTATTCCAGGGAAAAAGAATTATATAGTTAAAAAACCAGCAGGTGTAATTGGTGTAATCAGTCCTTTTAACTTTCCAATGTTTTTAGCTATGAGAACAGTAGCACCAGCCCTTGCTGCAGGAAATGGAGTAGTTTTAAAACCATCTTCATCCACACCAATAGCTGGAGGCACACTAATTGCCAAGATTTTTGAAGAAGCGGGGATACCAAAAGGTGTACTTTCTGTAGTAACTCCTAAATCTTCAGAAATTGGAGATGGATTCTACGAGCATCCAGTACCTAGTGTAATTTCCTTTACCGGGTCTACTGCAGTAGGTCAACGAATTGGAGAAGTAGCAGGAAGAGAAGTAAAAAAAACAATGCTGGAATTAGGTGGAAATAATGCTTTAGTAGTATTAGATGATGCTGATGTAGACTATGCTGTAAAATCCGCAGTATTTGGACGATATTTTCACAGCGGTCAAATTTGTATGTCTACCAATAGAATAATTGTTGACCAATCTATATTTGATGAGTTTGCCGAGAAGTTTGTTGAATTAACAAAGAACCTAAAAGTAGGAGATCCTTCTAAAGATGATACATTAGTAGGACCAGTAATAGACGAAAAAGAAGCAAATCGAATTTTAGAATGGGTAGAAAAAGCTAAAAAAGAAGGAGCAGAAGTTCTTTTAGAAGGGAAAAAAGAAAGAACCTTAGTATATCCTTATGTAATAAAAGCAACAAATGAAACTTGGACGGCAAAAAAAGAGATGTTTGGACCTGTTGCTAATCTTATAGTAGCTAAAGACGAAGAAGATGCATTAAAAATAGCCAATGACACTGAAGCTGGGCTAAGCGGTGCTGTTCATACGAAAGATAAGGAAAGAGGTTTTAAATTTGCAAAAGGATGGAAAACAGGAATGGTTCACATAAATGATCAAAGTGTTAATGATGAACCAGGAATAGCTTTCGGTGGTGAAAAGAAATCAGGTATTGGACGATTTGGTAGAGAAATAACACTAGATGAAGTCACAACATACATGTGGATATCTGATCAAGAAGAACCGAGAGAGTATCCCCTTTAATCATCTAAATTAGTCCAATTAAAGGTCTAAAATATAAGTAAAGAAATGAAAGCATAAACTTTTATTCTCAAAAAGTTTATGCTTTTTATATGAATATTTAATAGAAATACCTACTTCTATGATAATTAAATTTTACCTTAAGAGGAGGATTTTTTAAACAAATTATTTCACAATCTAAATTATACTTTTTGCATTATATAAAATACATAACCGTAATATTCACTATACTTCCTATACATTTCAATTTCTTCAATCTGCATATTTATAGCTTCTTCCCATTCTTTGTTACCTTTATGAATCTTGTAAAGGTTACTAACTCTTTCTTCTAATGGGTCATAGTAATTATCAAACCAGCTTGATTCAGGTATTGTAAAATGGTCTATTATTTTGTAGCCACACTTCTTAATTACATCGAGATTGTTTTCAATATTTTTCATAGTTGGATATTCAAAACCCCAATATTCTTTTATTTCTTTAGGGATATTATCTTTAAGCCAAGAGATTTCACTTGCAACTAAATACCCACCTTTTTTAAGAAATGGTTTCCAATTTTCAATACCTTCTTTAAATCCTATTATATATATAGAGCCCTCAGCCCAAATTAAATCTAACTCTTCTTTTTTAAAATATTTATCCAATGTAAACATTGAACCACTGATCATTTGAATTTTATTATCAAGATTTTCTTTTTTTGCTTTGTTTTTCAAATGGTCTAGAAATTTATCGTGATTATCTAATGCATATATAATCCCATCAGTATTTTTGGCTAATTCTATAGTTTGCATACCTGGACCACATCCGACATCCAAAATTTTTGAATTTTTAGGTAATTTTTTTAACATTTTAAAAGCTTTTCTTGTTGATTTATTATCCCCAGGACCTTCTCGAGGTATATCCTTATGTATTTCAAAAAATATTTCCATTTGTTTTTATCCTTTCGATGGTTTAGTTTATATTTACAACTCTTTTTTACTTAATAAAAATTAAGAATGAATTGATTATTAAATAAGTATGTAATAATATAATTATAACATTTGATAAAAATTAATTAAAACATTTATGAATGTTCAACATATTAAAAAGTAAAATTATGGAGGAAAACTATGAAGAAAATTGTTTTGGGAAATACGAATTTAGAAGTTACTGAATTGTGTTTTGGTGCATTGCCTTTTGGGCCACTTCAAAAGAATCTTGCTCCGGAAGAGTCCGCAGAAATCTTATCCTATGCTTTAGATTTAGGAGTTAATTTTATAGACACAGCCCAAATGTATAAAACATATGAGCCTATTAAAATCGCCTTAATAAATAGAAAAAATAGGCCGATAATTGCAACTAAAACACATTGTTTAACATATGAAGATACTAAGGATGCAGTCAAAGAAGCATTAAAGGTATGGGGGTGGATTATATAGATATCTTTCACCTTCATTCAGCAAGATATAGTACAGATGTATTTAATATAAAGAAAGATGTATTAAAATGTTTAAAAGAGTATAAAGAAAAAGGAATTATTAAAGCTATTGGTATTTCAACACATAGTGTTAAAGTTGTAGAAAAGGCAGCATATAGAGAGGATATAGATGTAGTTTTTCCTTTAATTAATAAGGTTGGGAGAGGGATTTTAGAAGGAACTGTAGATGAAATGAAAGATGCTATTAATCTATGTGAAAGAGAGGGTAAAGGAATATACCTGATGAAGGTTTTAGGTGGGGGAACATTAATTGATGATTTTAAAGAGAGTGTTGAATTTGCAAGGAATTTAAGCGATAATTATTCAATTGCAATTGGAATGGTTAGTAAAGAAGAAGTATTATTCAACGTCAAATATTTTAATGGAGAGCAAGATTTAGATGGAATTATAACCACAAGAAACAAAAAACAGATAAAGGTATTTGAGGGTGTATGTGTTAGTTGCGGAAGTTGCATAAAGGCATGTCACAGTGATGCAATAAGTTTCAACGAAAAAGAAAAGGCATTTATAGATCAATCAAAGTGTATACAATGTGGATATTGTATTGCAGCATGTCCAAGTTTTGCTATAAGAGTAGTATGAAATTTATATTTTTAAAAAAAGAATTCTAATTAAAACTAATTTTAATTAGAATTCTTTTTTTGGTTATTATTTAGTATTTGTTAATTAATATCATAAAAATTAATAAATATTTTTATGATATTGACTTAAATCAATGCAGACATTTTACTATATGGTTATAATTTAACCATAGCAAATATGAAAGGAGAAAATCAAATGAAAATTAATTATAAAAATAAAATAAGATTTTGGAGTATAATCTCGGGTATTTCCTTAATAATTATGGCCATAGCAGCAGGATATGCCTACGGCTTTTCTTTTAATCAAATATATGTTGAAAGTGATTCTATTCAAACAATGATAAACATACTTGCAAATAGCACTTTGTATTATTCGGGGGTTATTGTGTGGTGTCTTATACTTATAACAGACCTAATTGTTGCCTATGGTTTTTATAGATATTTAAAACCAGTTAATAAAACAGTTGCATCATTATCAGGTGTTCTACGTCTTATATACTCTATATTCTTAGCAATAGGTATTGTATTTTTGTTCGGAAAGAGTACAGAGGTATTTTTGAAAATGTGGTCTCTTGGTCTAATTGTGATAGGATTACATCTTACAGTAACTGGATTGGGAGTATTTCAAAGCAATAAAACACCAAATATTTTAGGAGTCCTTTTGATTATAGCGGGAATAGGCTACAGTTTAATTCATGGACTTCAAAACTTTTTGCCACAAATACAGAATTTCACTGATTCTCTTGAGAGTATTCTAAGTATACCAATGACTATTGGCGAACTATCCTTTGGTATTTGGCTTTTAGTAAGAGGTGGTAAAAATATCAATCAACAATTTTCAGATGTCCCTGTCCAAGACGCCCCTTGATTCTACTAAGAGATTCAGGGGTGATTCCTAAATAGCTAGCAAGCTGGTGTTGAGGAACCCTTGAGAAGAGTTCAGGTCTTTTGCTCATCATATGTTTTACCCTCTCTTCTGGGGACATACGTATGAATGAAGCAAAAGAATCCTGAAGCTCACCCATATTAGATTGCATCATTTTCATTACAATAGATTCGAACTCAGGGTATTTTTCCAGTTCATTATCTTGTTCTTCTAGATCTCCTACAATCATAATAGAATCTTCTAAGCATTCCACTTCATAAGGTGATACTATCGTATTATTTTCAGAAAATATTACTATGCTTTGATTTTCTGTAAAAAAATCGGATGTGACTTCTTTACCATTTTCATCCACAGAGAATTTTCTAGCACATCCTTCCAATATAAAGTAACATTGCTTAGGTATCTTGCCTTGCTCTATGAGTACAGAACCTTTAGTAAAAACTTGAACAGGAATATGGTCTACCATTTTACGAAGCTCTTCTTTATCCAAATCACTATATTCTTTAATAACTTTAGCAAGTTTATCGAGTGCTTCACTATTAATTCTTTCTTCTTTCATTAGTTTACTCCTAATATTTAGAACTTTTACTTATATGTAAAAACTCTCATTCATTCTTTTACTTGTATTATATCATTTAGTTGGTAAGAAATGTAGAATAATAAAAACTCAGGTCTATAAATTATATACAGACCTGAGTTAAACAAATGTTTTAATTATTCATTTATTGATTTTACAGGCCGACCTTCAATATAGCCTCTGTCTCCCTGGGGTTCATATTGAAATCTTGGAGCACTATCGTCGTCCCATTCAAATCCATAAAGTTTAGGATTGTATTTTTCAATAGCTTTTTTTACAATTCCAATTTCTTCAGCAAAGTTTTCATCATCATAAGTTTCACCTTGAAAAATCATTATTTTACAAGGTTCTAAATTTATAATAGCAAATCCATCAGGAATGACACCATTAAAGTCTTTACTCACTTCAACTCCCTGAACATATTTTGAGGTTCCTTTTTCAATCAACTTATTTGGAAGCCATAAACCCATAGGCTCACTTATAGCTTCAGTAATACTAGATAGTATTCCCCATACGTCACAACCTACTTCATCACAATATTTAAAATACTCTTCAGCTTCAATACCTCTTTTTAAGATTAGCTTTCTCTCTGGTTTTTCTACTACTTGTGTAAAAATAGTTGTAGCATTTTCTTTACTCATTTTAACTTCTCCTTTCATAATCATCTTGTAATAATCTGAAACAGGATGGGGCATGAACATTTTAATAGGTGGTTTACTTTTGGTATATTTTTTAGGATTTATTCCAAATTCTTTTGAAAAAGCCCTAGTAAATCCATCGTGAGAACTGAAATAAAAATCTAGAGCTACATCAATAATACGTATGTTATCTTTCTGCAAACTTTTTGCTGCTTCAGTTAATCTCAACATTCTAATATATTCAAAAGGTGTTTTGCCAGTATATTCTTTAAAAAGTTTAGCACTATGCCAAGGAGAGTAACCTGCAGCTTTAGCGATGCTATTTAAAGTAAGATTATTTTGTAAATTTTTTGATATGTAATTTTGCATTCTTGTTACAGCTTCAACCTGTTCCATATTTTTCAAATTATCACCACCTTCTAAATAATATTATGAAAGTAAGTTTTTTTTCTCGACTTTCTTTGTGATTCTATAAATTATGTAATATTATTTCATATAAATGAAATAAGTTTTTAAACCTGATTATTCTTTTAACATGCTAAATTGCATAATATTTGTCCCAGGAATAACTTCTTCTTCCATTACTTTAAACCCATATTTTTTATAGATTTGAACATTTTCTTCATCATGAGTTTCTAAATAACAGGGATGATTTTTTTCTTCAGCAACTTTTATCAATGAAGTAAGCAACTTTTTTCCAAAAGCTTGTCCTTGTTTATCAGGATCAACTCCAATTCCTATTATATATTGATGAGGTTTATTTATAATATCCTTATGTACTCTCATGTTAAATTCGTCGTATTTATTAAATCGCATACCAGCTTCTTTGCCTATTTTTA
>DPPH01000008.1:0-446 GCA_003539375.1 Clostridiales bacterium | reverse complement strand
GATCTTAATGATCTAAGTAAAGTAAATTTATAATCTTCAAAATCGCTAAATAAAATAATACCTTCGATAGCTGGAGAAGTAGCATATGCTTGTCCATATAAAACAGTGTATTTAACAATAAACTTAGTTAGAATTTTAATGTTTTCTTTATTATGATTAACACCTAATATATGCTTAAACAAGGGATAGTCTAAAAAAGCTTTAGCTAAAACTTCAGCACTTTTATCAAGATCCTTTTTCTTCAACTTATATAAATTATTCATATCTAAATAACCACCTGCCTTTATATACTCTTTATACTCCTAATACAATTATAGAGGTTTTAATATTTACTTCATGACATTTATTGCTTTTTATTGTAAGGTTTACTTAAGGTTTACTTATCTTTTTATTATATCATTTTATAGTATCGAAAAATAGCGAAAAAAATGACTATAAGTTTTTAT
>DPPH01000186.1 GCA_003539375.1 Clostridiales bacterium | reverse complement strand
TTAATGATATTAACAGGAGTAATCCCTGTAGACGAAGTGTACAAAGGAATAGATTGGAAGACGGTATTTCTATTAAGTGGTCTTATTCCATTAGGCATAGCCTTCGAGCAATCTGGTGCAGCACAATACACAGCAGATTTTGTTATAAACATCATAGAAACCTGGGGCACTATTCCTATTATGTTTGTAGTAGGACTTTTAGCTACATTATTTTCTCTTTTCATGTCTAATGTAGCAGCAACAGTACTTTTAGTTCCTTTAGTAATTATTATGGGGGAAAACTTTGGTATAAGCCCTAGAGCTCTAGCTCTATTAGTAGCGATATCAGCATCAAATTCATTTATACTACCAACCCACCAGGTAAATGCTTTTCTTATGGGACTTGGAGGATACAGTAATAAGGATTATATTAAATCCGGAAGTATAATGACTGTAATATTTCTGGTAGTTGCAGTATTTGGTGTTTATATAATTTACACATAAAAAATACATATAATATAGGAGGAAGTTTATGTTACTTAAACATTATTACGTTGAAAAAATTGCTCACAGTTCATATATCGTAGCAGGAAATGAAAGCTGTGCAGTAGTAGATCCAAGTAGAGATGTAGATTTATATATAGAAGAGGCAGAGAAGTTAGGTGTTAAAATCACACACATTTTGGAAACTCATCTACATGCAGATTTTTTATCAGGCCATATTGAGCTCGCAGAAAAAACTGGTGCAACTATGTACTTTCCAAAGGCGGGAAAAGCTCAATTTGATCATGTAGCCTTAGAAGAAGGAGATAAATTCAAACTAGAGGATATGGAATTTGAAGTTATCGAAACTCCTGGACATACTCCAGAGCACATTACTTATATAATAAGAGACTTAACAAGATCTGAAGATCCTGTAGGTATATTCTGTGGAGATACACTATTTGTTGGAGACGCAGGTAGACCTGATCTTTTCCCAGATAGAAAAGAAGAATTAGCAAAAAAACTTTACGACAGTTTATTTAATAAAATATTTAAACTTCCGGATTTTGTAGAAGTTTACCCAGCCCACGGCGAAGGATCCCTATGCGGTAAGGCTATGGGGGCTAAATATAGAAGTACTATTGGATACGAAAGAAAGCACAATCCTGTACTTCAATATAAAGAAATTGATGATTTTGTGAAAAATCTTACTGAAGATATGCCTGAGGTTCCAGATCACTTTGCTAGGTGTAGTGCATTAAATGCTAAAGGACCTCTACCAATATATAAATTACCGGAACTTAAGAAAATGAAAGCAGGAGAATTTTACGAAAAATCTAAGCAGGAAGATACCTTTGTATTAGATACAAGATCTTACACTGGATTTGGAGGACAGCACGTTCCAAAATCTTACAATATAGACTTTATAAGCAATTTACCAACTTTCGCCGGCTGGGTTGTTCCGCCGGACAAGAAAATTTTACTGGTAGCAGAAGATAAAAAAAGAGCAGAAGAATCTGCATTATGGTTATACAGAGTTGGTATTGATAATGTAATTGGGTACATAGATGGAAGTATGAAAAGTTGGTTGGTAAAGGCATACGAAACTGATACTATACCTCAATTACACCCATCTTATGTTGATGAGTATAAAGATGATGATGAATATATTATTGTTGACGGTAGAGATAAAAAAGCATATCAAGAAAATCACGTAGAAGGAGCTGTAAATATACCATCACCGGATTTAAGAACCAGACATACAGAATTGGATAAAAATAAAAAAATAGTGGTTTACTGTAATTCTGGAGCTAGGTCTAGTTTAGGTGCAAGTATTTTAAAATCAAAAGGATTTGAAAATGTATGCAACTTAGGTGGAGGAATACAATCCTATATGGCTTACAAAGACAAGTAAATGATACCACCTGCGGCTTAAAGTCGCAGGTGTATTAAAAGGAGGTATTAAAATGAATGTATTCAGATTAGAAATGTGGTCACCCTATGTAGTAGGTATTTTAATAGGACTTTTAAATATAGTTACTTTAATAATATCCGATAAACCATTAGGAGCGTCTACATCCTTTGCAAGGACCAGTGGTATGGTAAGAAAACTTTTCAACAGAGAAAAAGTTGAAAAAAATGAGTATTACTTAAAGGTTGCTCCAGTTATTGATTGGGGATGGATGCTTGTAGTTGGAATAATTATAGGAGCCTTTATATCAGCTAAGTTATCAGGAGCCTTTGAAGTTATAGTAGTTCCAAATATGTGGCAGGCTGAAATTTCATCAAGTTTTTTCTTAAGATTTATTATAGCTATGTTCGGTGGTATAACCTTAGGTATAGGTGCCAGATGGGCAGGGGGATGTACCAGCGGCCACGGTATAAGTGGCACAGCCCAATTATCTATTTTAAGTTGGGTTGCAGCGGTATGTTTCTTTATTGGAGGAATCGCATCAGCCCTCCTAATTTACGGAATATAGTGGAGGTGTAGGAAATGTTAGAAGAGATTAGAAATAATAAAGGAATGCAGTTGGTATTAGGATTAATATTTGGAATAATATTCGGATTTTTACTCCAAAAAGGAGGAGTATCAAATTACGATGTTATACTAGGACAGTTAAGACTTCAGGACTTTACAGTACTTAAGATTATGCTTTCAGCAGTTATTGTAACAATGATAGGAATAAGTATTTTGAGACCCTCAGGTCTAGTAAAACTTCATGTAAAAGGAGGTTCTCTAAAAAATTCTATATTAGGCGGACTTCTATTTGGAGTTGGATTTGGTACTTTAGGTTATTGCCCTGGTACAATAGCAGCAGCAGTAGGAAGTGGGAATTTAGACGGACTTATAGGTGGAATGATTGGTATTATAATAGGGACAGGAATCTTTGCATCTATGTATTCTAAAATGAGGGAAAAGAAACTGGTAACGGAAGATAGATTTAGTAAGGTATCGTTGTTTGATAAAGTGGAAGGAAATAGCCTTAAATTAACTGTGCCAATAGCAGTAGTAATCTTCTTATTCATGGTTATATTAGAAATAGCGGGGTTTTAAAATGAATATGTGGAATTTTCCCTTCACCCTACTACATAATATTTCCATCGTTATTGCAATGATGGCTGTATCAGTAATAGTATGGGGAACATTAGTAACCTTTGGTAAACTTTTATACCATGAAATAAAAAGAAAAAGAAGCACGGTACTTCATAGGAAAAGAGAAGAACTAAGAATCAAACTAGGGTCATATATACTAATAGGACTTGAAATTTTAATAGTTGCAGATATCATTGAAACTATTATTAATCCTACTCTTGAAGAAGTTGGACTGCTAGGGGCTATAGTACTAATAAGAACCTTTATTAGTTATTTCTTAGAAAAGGAACTAGAAGCTCATGAAAGTGATATTTTAGAAAAAAAATAAAATACAAAGTAGATATTAAACTCCAAGAAGTAATAAAAATTTTTTGGAGTTTTTTGGTTAATATTTAAAGTTTATTAAGCTTCAACAATCAGCCTTTGAACATTACAGAAGTGGATTCAGTAATACTTAAAGAATTTTTGAGCGGTGGAGAAAACTATATGATAATCTGCTATGCAGTTCAAGTTCCCTTTTTTTGTAAAAATAAATACAACTACAACATAGTTTTAATTTCCAATTTTCATAATTTCCCTATATAATATTACTAATAATATTAAAGAAGGTGAAATAATGATACCTAGACATGAAATGACACTAACGGATAAACCATACAAAATCGATGAGAAAAATTATGAAAGATATCCTGTTACCAACCAGGCCTTTGCTACCGTGAGTTATAAAGATACTGGAGATATAGGACTTTATTTATCATTGAATAAAATGATGGATACTATGATATCTAAAATGCAAAAGGGAGTAGAAGGAAGAAAACAGGAAAATAATGCTCTTGACATGGGTGCAAATTCCTTAAATCTTATACTAGGAAATTATGGTAAACCAAATAGTCAACTTTTGAAATGGCAGCCTTTATTTACTCCTGAAATGATGCAGAAAAATAAAGTAAATTATAAACCTGAAAAACTTTCTGAAATGGTAAAAGAAGCTGCTTTTCTTTACGGGGCCGACTTAATAGGAATAACTGATCTAAATCCAAAATGGGTATTTTCCCAGGATATGGTAAAGCCTTATGTAATAAAAGAAACAGATAAACCTAGAGAAACCGAAGGAGAATTTGTTATACCAAAATCTATGAACAAAGCAATAGTTATGTCTGTTGCTATGAATGATGAAATGACAAAAGCATCCCCATCTGTAAAAGCTAGTGTGACAACAGCTATTGGATATTCGAGAATGGGTATAACAGCTGTAGCTTTAGCAGAATACATAAGAGGACTTGGATATAATGCTATACCGGCAATGAACGATACTGCCTTAAGTATTCCATTAGCCGTAGATGCGGGATTAGGACAGTTAGGTAGACTTGGTATTTTGATAACCCCGGAATACGGACCTAATGTAAGACTCTTTAAGGTTATAACAGATATGCCTCTCGAAAATGATAAGCCAATAGATTTTGGAGTAGTGGAATTTTGTAAAAATTGCTATTTATGTGCTGAAAGTTGTCCTTCAGGTGCCATAAGTTTTGAAGAACCTACTTTTGAACCAGCCTGTGACAATAACAATCCTGGAGTTGAAAAATGGCCCATAAAATCTGAAGAATGTCTTAGATTTTGGCAGGAAAATGGAGCAAGCTGTTCCAACTGTATAGCCGCATGCCCATTTATAGAAGGATATAAATCTACTATGTGTATAGAATGCGAAGATTGTCGTACAAGATGTGTACTACAAACCAATACTTTCATGAGAAAAAAATACGGATATTTAGATGTAAAACAATGGGGTGGAGAATCAAAAGTACTTTATCCAAGGAGAAAGGGATTATAAAATATTAATTAATCAATTCTTAATGGAAATATTCTCTAAATAGAAGTATAATTATATTAATAAAACAAAAATAATTATTTGGAGATGGTTACAATGAAGACCAGTAAAATGATAGCCCCAATTATAATCACAATACTACTACTTATGTACATAAGTTTCTTTGTGTGGGCATGGTCTATTACTCCTGTACCACTTTGGGGGAAGGTAGTAGGTCTCGTAATACCTATAAGTTTAATGGGGGTAAGTATTTTTGTTTTAATAGAAAGAATAAAAGAAATAAGGAGTGGAGAAGAAGATGATCTTAGTAAATACTGAACACTACAATGATAAAGAACTTCATATGCTTGGCCTTGTAAAGGGAAGTACAATCCAAAGTAAAAACCTTGGTAGAGATATTACTCAGGGATTTAAAACCTTAGTAGGAGGAGAGTTAAAAGCTTACAACGATATGATGAATGATGCTAGGGCACTAGCAACGAAAAGAATGGTAGAAGAAGCAGAATCTATGGGAGCTGATGCTGTTGTAAATGTTAGATACTCATCTTCAGCCATAATGTCAGGAGCAGCAGAGGTTATAGTTTACGGTACTGCAGTAAAATTCAAATAAATTTGATAAAAAATAATACATCTAGTATTATTTTTTGTAATTATGAAGTATATTCATAAACGAGCTATTAGGATAGTCACCTAATATTTACAACAAGGAGGTTCGTAAATGGATAATTTAACGGAGTTTAATAGAAAAAAATACAATGACACATATAATCTAATCTATGAAACAACTATGAAGCAAAGAGAAAATGGTTCAATAACCATAGAATCACTAGAAGCATTGCTTCGGGACCAGTATATTTACAGTGACTTAGATTGGCTTGGCCGGGGAGAGATTAAAGATATAGTCAATCGGGCGACAGTGGCAGCTCTTGAAAGTATTTTATTCCAGTGGAAAGAAGAAGTTAAAAACAAATAAATTAAATATAATATGAATTAAAAAGAAACTTGGCTGTTAAACCAAGTTTCTTTTTATTATTAATATCAGAATATTACACCTATAAGTAATGATAATGCCAAAGCTACATTCATAATTAAAAAGTTATGTACAGCAAGTTCAAAGGTTCTATCCTTACTCTGCTCTTTTCTAAATTTATGGATATTACTCATTACCGGGATAAAAGTAAGTAGAGCTAATAATGTAATGAGAGGGACAATGTCAAATACAATTAATATAATCATTACTACAAAAGCCTTGATATACATCAATGAATACAACCTTATAGAATTTTCCTTACCTATATATCTAGGAAGTGTGTATCTGTCGTTTGCAACATCATCTTCTATATCACATATATTGTTGGCAAGCATTAAATTTGCTATACCAAGTTGTGCCGGCAGAGAAACTAAAAATATTTTAAGTAAATCTACTAAATCAATACTTAAATCTATAATCCAATTGTTTAAATTAAAAATAACTATACTGTTTTCGTATACGTGAATGTAAGTAGATAAAAATATAATGAAAAAGCCCATAACAAAACCAGAAACAAGTTCACCAAAAGGTGTTCTTGATATAGGTACCGGACCGAAAGTATATAATATTCCTGCAGTAAAGGACATAATACCAATAATTAAAACTAATAGATTGGTTCTCATAACAAGGATAATTCCAAATATTATGGCAATTGATAAAAGAGCACCAATAGTAAGCTGAACTAGTTTTTCGGGAATATTATCTCTTACTATAGCATTATGAGATTCATATCCGTAACCTTCTTTTTTCTTTGCACTTTTAAAATCAATATAATTATTAATCGTAGTAGTTGCCATATCAAACATTTCCAAAGATATTAGCATAATTAAAAAATTTAAAAAACTAAATTCGGCATAAGTATACAAAGCATAAAATGTACCTAGAAGAAAGGGAACAATGCTGGCTGCTTTTGTCTGTATTTCTACTAGTTTCAAAAAACTCTTAAAATTCATAAACTCACCTCTATAAATATTATAGCATAAAAGAACAAATAAGATAAATAATAAATTAATGATTATTTAGTTTTGAAAACCAAAAAAAATAAAAGAGCTTGACTTTTCAAGCTCTAAAATTTTAAATATTTATTATTTCTTACCATTTACCTTTATTCATATGAATTGCTAATTCAGCCTTAGAAATCTGCTTCATTTCCCAAGCAGCCTGTATAGCTTTCTCAAAAGCATCAACACATCCTGGATCTAAATCAAGTTCGATTCCTTCTCTTGCCAGTTCCTCAATAGCCATAGCTAAATTCACAATATCCATATGAATGTCGTTGGTTGCATCAGCTGCACGAATTTTACCGGAAGTTTCTTCGTCTAACTCAATAAATTTTTCCCGTGGAGCTCCACATTTTGGACAGTTATCTCCTAATGAATCCTTTTCATTAGTATAACCACAAACGCTGCATTTAAATAAATTTTCCATACTAACCTCCCTTGGTATTTTTAGATTTAAACATTCTATATATATTTTACCATTTTAAAATTCAATTATACATCAATTTTAATTTTTTTTAATATTTTCCTAGTTGACTTGAAGTATAATTGATGGTAATATTATATAACCGACTGGTCAGTCGGAAAACAAGCATAAACTGCAACTAATTTATCAGGAGGTAGAATTGTGAAAAAAATTGTAATATTAGCTCTTATTGCTGTTTTGGCAGTATCATTAGCCGGATGTGGGCAAGAAGCTGTTGAGGAAGAAAAAGAAGCTTATATAGCTGTGGAAGTTGAAAGTGCGCAGAAGCATGATATATATGCAGAAAATATTTTTTCGGGTAGTGTATATGCAGATAAAGATGTATATGTAATGCCTAAAATTGTTGGAAAGGTTGAGGAAGTAAGGGTATCTGTAGGAGATGTAGTAGAAGAAGATGATATTCTATTTATACTTAATGAAGAAGACATACAAAATCAGGTAGATCAGGCGAGAGCCGGATACAATGCTGCTTTAGCTAACTACGAAAGAACCAAAGAACAGATAGAAACCGCTAAAGATGCCTTTGAGCGAACTAAAAAGCTATATGAAGAAGGTGCCGTATCAAAAGCCGAATATGACCAGGCAAAGCTGGCTGCTTCAGATAAAAGTTTGAAGGTTGTACAGGCTCAGGTAGAACAGGCAAGAGTAGGATACAATCAGGCTTTGGATGCATTAGATAACGCAGAAGTAAAAGCACCAATAGGTGGAACTGTAACCAACGTGAATATAGAAGAGGGTGAGTATGCAACTAACTCAAATCCAGCTGTAGTGCTAATGGATATGGAAAATGTAAAGGTAGTTATAAATGTAACTGAAGATATTATTAATAAAATATATCCAGGAAAGGAAGTTACTGTAGAAATAGAGGCTGTAGGACTTGAAACAGATGCAGAAATAGAAACTGTAAGCGATTCAGTAAACCCTCAAACAGGGCTTTATGAAGTAAAAATTAGAGTACCTAATAACAAAAATATTAAATCAGGAATGTTTGCATCTGTAACTATACCAACGGATATAAGAAAAGATGTAATAGTAGTACCTGCACAAGCTGTCCTCGAAAAAGGCGAATCAAAAGTAGTTTATACTGCAGAAGGAGATAAGGCTGTTGAAAATATTGTAGAGACTGGATTGGATGTTGGAGATAGATTGGAAATAATAGCTGGACTTTCCGAAGGAGACCAGGTAATAGTAAAAGGCCAGGATTATGTAAGCGAAGGTACAACAATAAAGGTAGTGAGGGGAGAATAATATGATTTCAAGATTTTCAGTTAGACGCCCTGTTACTATCTTAATGATAATCCTGATAGTAATATTAATCGGTGTCGTTTCATTAACAGAATTACCAATAGATCTGCTACCGGATATAGAATTCCCAATAGCAGTAGTTTCAACCAGCTATTCAGGAGTAAGTCCGGAGGAGATGGAAAATTTAGTAACTAAACCATTAGAAAATACGCTAACTACAGTTGGAAATATAGATACTTTAACTTCTATATCTTCCGAAGGAAGTTCTCTTATAATCCTCCAGCTCGAGTTCGGAACAGATATGGATTTTGCGGCTCTTGAGATGAGGGAAAAAATCGACATGGTTAAAGGATTTCTTCCAGGAGGAGCTTCCGATCCAAACGTGTTTAAGTTTGATCCTACAGCAATGCCTGTTATGTATCTTACAGTAAGAAGTGATGGAGATATATCAACTACTCAAAAAATATCTGAGGATATAATTAAAACTAGACTTGAAAGAATTCAGGGTGTTGCTTCTGTAAATATAGGTGGAGGATTTGAGCGGGAAGTACAGGTAGAATTAAACCAAAATAAAATTCAAGGATACAACTTAACTTTAGATTATATTTCTCAAATACTGATGTCTGACAATATTAATCTTCCAGGGGGTGAAATATTTAAAGGCAACCAGAAACTAAATGTTAGAACAATAGGAGAATACAACTCACTGCAACAAATAGAAAATGCAAATATACCTTTACAAACTGGAGGTAATGTAAGACTTGGAGACATAGCTAATGTAAATTTAACTAATTCAGATAAAAATATTATTTCCAGACTAGACGGTGAAGACACTATAGAAATTACCATAATGAAACAATCTGGAGTTAACACTGTAAATATTTCAAATGAAATCAATCAAGAACTGGAAAAGCTTCAGCAAGAATATGGGAATGTTACAATAAATAAAGTATTTGACCAGGCTGACTATATAAATTTGGCTATAGGGAATATGGCTAGGAAAGCTCTGGTGGGAGGATTTTTAGCGATAATAGTACTGTTGTTATTTTTGAGAAACTTCAAGTCAACTTTAATCATAGGATTATCAATGCCGATATCAATTATTTCAACATTTATACTGATATACTTTGCAGATGTAACCATAAACATGATGACATTAGGAGGTATTGCCTTAGGAATAGGTATGCTTGTCGATAATTCGATAGTTGTACTTGAAAATATATACAGATATAGAACTGAGGGATACGGGATTAAAGAAGCTTCTGTACAGGGAGCAAATGAAGTTGCAGCTGCTGTAACAGCATCAACTCTTACTACTATAGCAGTTTTTATACCGATAGTATTTGTAGAAGGAATTACATCTACAATTTTTACAGAGCTGGCAATGACAGTTGCTTTTTCATTGATAAGTTCTCTTGGTGTAGCTTTAACTCTAATACCGATGCTTTCAGCAAATATATTAAAAATTAAAAACATAAAAATAGATGTAGACAAGGAAGAATCTGGAGTAATAGAAGAAAAAGGTTTCCTAAACAGGATAAGAAGAGAATATAAAGGTATACTAAATAGAAGTTTAAATCACAGACTTCTTGTCTTTATTTTAATTTTAGTTTTGTTTGCAGGAAGTATAGCATCACTTACAACTGTAGGATCGGCATTTTTGCCGGCTTCAGACGAAGGTCAAATAACCATCAGTGTTTCCTTACCAAACGGGTCGGAACTAGATGAAACGGATAATGCAGTGGAAGAAATTGAAGAAATATTAAAAAATGTTGAAGGAATTGATTATGTATATTCTAGTATAGGCGGTGGAGTCGCCGGTATGAACATTGGTGCTTCCAGTACTAACTCGGCAAACATTATGGTTATGCTTAAAGATTTAGATGAAAGGGAAAAATCTTCTTTCGAACTTGCTGATGAAATAAGAAATCTGGTCAAAGATGTGCCGGGAGCTGAAATAGGAGTATCTGCTTCATCCCTTATGATGGGAGCAGGAGGTCTTGCAGGAGGAGGTTTATCTATAAGCATCAAAGGGGATGATATAGGTACCTTGGAAACTATAAGTAACGACTTCAAAGAAATTGTAGAAAATGTTTCTGGAACTAGAGAAGTAGAAACTTCAATTTCCGAAGGTGTTCCGGAAGTCAGAGTTGGAATTGATAAGGACAGAGCGGCAAGATACGGATTGACTACGGGACAGATAGCCAATACTGTAAGAAATACATTATCAGGACGAACAGTTACTACCTTCAAGTATGGAGATGAAGAATTAGATGTGGTAATAAAAGGTGATAAAAGATATAAAGAAAGTGTGTCTGCTTTAGAATCATTACCATTAACGGGACCAACAGGATCGATAATACCTTTAAAACAGGTAGCGGAAGTTTACTTAGATAGAGGACCGATAAGTATTGAAAGAGAAAATCAGTCCAGAGTAGTATCTGTGAATGCAGATACCTTTGGCAGAGATGTGGCAAGTGTGACGGATGATATAGAAGCAAAACTTACTGATTATCAGATGCCTCAGGGTTATACATACAGCTTTGGAGGAGAAATACAATTGATAGAAGATGCCTTCAATGATTTAACTATAGTTTTGCTACTTGCGATATTACTGGTATATATGATTTTAGCAGCTCAATTTGAATCTCTAATGTATCCATTTATTATTATGTTTACAATTCCTTTGGCTCTTTCAGGAGGTTTCATAGGATTAGTTGTAACGGGAGCAGACATAAGTATAGTTTCAATTATTGGGTTTATAATACTTGTTGGTATTGTTGTTAATAATGCTATAGTACTTGTAGACTATATAAATAAAAGAAGAGATATGGGAGAAAGTAGAAGGGAAGCCATACTAAATGCTGGCCCTATAAGACTTAGACCTATACTAATGACGGCTCTAACTACTATACTGGCATTGCTGCCTCTAGCTATAGTTGGAGGAGAAGGTTCTGAGATACAGCTGCCGATGGCTGCAGTAGTAATAGGAGGACTTGCTCTATCTACCGTTCTAACACTGATATTTGTACCGGTAATGTACACAATTATAGATGATATTTCCCACTTCTTTAAGAAACTGTTCGGCATGTTGGACGAGGAAGATGAGGTAGCATCAGATGAAATTTAAAAACCAAAGAGAGTTGAATATAGTAGAAGCAGCATACGAAATTTTTCAAATAAACGGCTACCATAATGCAAAAATGAAAACCATAGCTGACAAGGCTGGTATAGGAAAAGGTACTTTATACGAGTATTTCAAAAGTAAAAAAGAACTCTTTGAAACTTCTATGATATTTAGTATGGAAAAAGGATTTGAAGGCATAAAAGAAGTTTTAAACCTAGATTTAGGATTTAGAGAAAAAGTAATAGAGTACTTTAAATACAAAAAGAATTATATGAAAAATCAAAACACTATATTCGAAAGTTTTTTCTCCAATAGAGAATTAATTTCAGACAAGGTTAGGGACACATTTTTCTGTTCTATGAGTAATCATTATTATGATATAATGGTAATAGTAGAAGAAGGGATAAAAGAAGGTGTAGTAAGAGAAGATGCAGATAAAGACATACTGACATCCTGCATTTTAAGTATATCAAACCAGCATTTGGGTATTAATTCACTAGGAGATAAAAACTCTGAAGTAGACTTTGAAAAAATAATTGATTCACTACTTGAAGGATTTGGAAGGAGATAATTATGAAGAAGAAACTAATATTAGGATTAGTAGTAATGATGCTGATTAGTTCTTTACCTGTATTAGGTATGGAAACCACATCAGAGTCAGCAGTAAGTCAGGAAGAAAACCAAGAAACAGCTGTAGAAGAGGAAGTACTACAGTTGACAATAGAAGATGCAGTAAATTTAGCTGTAGAAAACAGCTGGGATATTCAGACCTTGGATAGAAACTTAAGAAATATAGATGATGCTATAGATGCACAGGAAGATTTACAGGATACAATAGAAGATAGTTTAGATGAAGCTATAAGAAGAGCAGAATCATTGGGAATGAATACAATAGAAGCAACACAAAGTGTTTTAGCTCAATTTTTCGGACCAAATTTTGATTACGTTGATTATTTGTTAATCAAAAGAGGACATGGAGTGGAGCAAGCGAAGGAGCAAGAAGTAGTATTAGAAGAAACTAAAAAACAAACACTAGAAGCTATAGAAATTGGAGCCAAATCTGCATACTATCAGGTACTTATAGCAGAAAAGACTCTCGAACTACAGGAACAGCTTCTTAAAAAAGCCGAGCAGCATAAAGAAATAGCCCAGGTAAAATACGAAAACGGCGTAGCTACAAAGCTTGTTAAACTACAGGCCGACTCTGCTTACATTAGTGCTAAATCAGACTACCAAAATGCAGAAGATGAATTAAAGATCAAATATCTAGAGTTGAACAACACTTTAGGACTTGAGTTTGATCAGAAAGTTGATCTTGTTTCTGATGTAGGGTACACACCTACTGAAGATATAGACCTTGCTGCAAGTATAGAAGCAGCTTTTGAAAACAGGTCTGATATTAAAAAATTAAAATCAGAGTTAGAATTACAAGAAGTTGAAACAGCAGCCTATAAATCATACTATACTCCGGCTCTAAGACAGTACAAAGATGCTGAAGAAAAACTTTTGGAAGCACAGCATGCCTACGAGCAATCCTTCAAGGATGTAGAACTTGATGTTAGAAGAAATTACCTGGAACTTGTAAAAGCAGAAAGAGCTCTAAACAACATGACGGAATCTGCAGCCATAGCTAGAGAATCTGTTAGAGTATCTCAACTCTTTTACGAATACGACCTAGCTACTCTAACAGATGTAATAGATGCTGAAACCGGCCTAGCTCAAGCTGAGATAGGAAGGTATCAACTGATGATATCTTACAACATCTCAAAGATGATGTTTGAAAACTCTTATGATGTAGGATTACCTTCTGCTGGTGGTGCATCTGGAGGATCCTTTTAAGAATAATTAATTTTACATTTAAGAAATTTCCTATATAATATAAAATTGAAAGAAAAAATATGGAGGAGGATTATATATGTCTAAAAAAATTGTAGTATTTACAAGTAATTCATGACCACACTGTGTAACTGCTAAGGAGTTCCTTAGAGAAAAAGGTTTTGAATATGAAGAAAAAAATGTTTCTTCAGATATGGAAGCAAGAAAAGAACTTATGGAAATGGGATTCATGGGAGTACCTATAATACTAGTTGATGGTGAAACTGTAGAAGGATTCAACAAAGGTAAGCTGGAAAAATTACTGGAAGAATAAATCATGGACACTAAATTAGATATAGGTTTAAAATATAAAAAAGAAAAAACAGTTACAGAAAAAGACACAGCTGCAGCATTGGGAAGTGGAGGAGTAGAAGTATTCTCCACACCTATGATGGTAGCATTAATAGAAAACACCTGCCTAGAAGCTGTAGAAAACAAACTTCCTGAAGGTTACTCTACTGTGGGCATACATTTAAATGTATCCCACATAGGAGCTACAAAAGTAGGGAAAAAAGTATGGGCTGAGGTAGAACTGATAGACCAGGATAGAAAAAAACTTATATTTAAAGTTGAAACCTTTGACGAAGATAAAAAAATCGGAGAAGGTACTCATGAAAGATTCATTATAGATGTTGAAAAATTCATAAATAAGTTATAGAATTAGCCTAAGATTAAATCTTAGGCTTTTTTTAAAAAGGAGTACTTTATGATGCACAGAAAATTTAATGACAACGAAATTTTTATCAGCGGTTATGCCAAGCTACCTTCAAATATTACAGCTAGCAAGTTGTATGAAGTTATAGCTGTGGTGGTACTTGTTGATAAAAAATCAGGGGAAATTTTAGATGCTGAATGTACTTTATCTACTAGGTTAGGTAGAGATTTTGTAAACTACATACTTATTGGAAATAATATTAATGATGTAGAAAAAATCAACAAAGAAATGGACGAAAAGTATTTTGGTTCAGCACAAAAGGCTGTAGTTACAGCATTTAAGAACTGCAAGAAAAAATACGATGCTATAGACCTTTAAATTGACATACACTATATAATAATATATTATATAATCAATTAAATTATACCCTTTTGTTTGTGGAAGACGGGCTTACCCCTGTTTTCAGAGCATTCAATACACGGTGACAGCAGAGCTGGATATCTGTGTATTTTTTGTTTAATAAGGAGGATTATATGAAAGAAAGAGTCAGAAGCGAAGTACTAAGAAAAAAGATAATGTCAGCTGAGAAAGCATCCCGATTTATACAAGATGGTATGACTGTAGGAACCAGTGGGTTCACTCCGGCAGGCTATCCTAAAGCAGTACCCTTGGCATTAGCTAAAAGAGCAAAAGAAGGGGAAAGATTAAAAATCAACTTAATAACCGGTGCTTCTGTTGGGGAAGAACTAGATGGAGAACTTGCTAAAGCAGGAGTTGTAGAAAGAAGATATCCCTATCAAACAAACGGTGATATGAGAAACAAAATTAACTCGGGGGATGTAAAATTTTCCGATATTCATTTAAGTCATATGCCGAGATGGATAAAATACGGTTTCTTTGGAAATATCGACGTAGCAGTTATAGAAGCTGTTGCCTTAAACGAAGATGGAAGTATAGTACCTTCTACATCTATAGGTTGTAGTAATGCTTTGGTAGAAAAAGCTGAAAAAGTAATAATAGAAATAAATACATCTCAACCAATAGACCTTGAAGGTATCCACGATGTATACGACATAGAAAATCCACCTCATACCAAGCCGATACCTTTAACAAAGGTAGAAGAAAAAATAGGAGTGCCCTACATAAAATGTCCTATAGAAAAAATAGCAGCAGTTGTAGTAACAGATATAAAGGACAGTACTCGAGATGTTGCACCTATAGATGAAGATTCAAAAATTATGGCCCAGCACATAGTTGATTTTCTTGTAAAAGAATCCAAAGAAGGTAGACTACCTGAAAAACTTCTTCCCCTTCAATCGGGAGTAGGAAGTGTAGCTAATGCTATTTTAGGAGGACTTAAGGAAACAAAGTTTGAAGATTTGGAAATATACTCTGAAGTTTTACAGGATTCTGTATTTGATTTAATGGATGCAGGAAAGATAAAATTTGCTTCAGGTACATCATTAACAATATCCCCAAATAGGTTGGAAGATTTTTATAAAAACTTGCATAAATATAGAAGGAATATAATCTTAAGACCGGAAGAAATAAGCAACAATCCTGAAATAATAAGAAGATTAGGTGTCATAGCTATGAATACGGCTATAGAATTTGATATTTACGGCAATGTAAACTCAACTAATATCTCAGGATCAAGAATGATGAATGGTATAGGTGGCTCTGGAGATTTTGCTAGAAATGCATATCTTTCCATATTCATGACCAAATCAACAGCTAAAGGAGGAGATATATCAAGTATAGTGCCTTTTGTAAAACACGTAGACCACACAGAACACGATGTCCACGTAGTTGTAACAGAGCAGGGATTGGCAGATTTAAGAGGTTTATCCCCTAGGGAAAGAGTAGAAAAAATCATAGAAAACTGCGTCCATCCAAAATTTAAAGAGCATTTAAGAAACTACGTCAAATCAGCTGAAAAAAATTGTAAATATAAACACACACCTCATGATTTTAATGAGGCTTTCAAAAACTAAAAAGTTTAAAAATGCAAGATGTAAAAAAGAAAATTCATTTTTACAAATAATCTTGCAAATCCAACGGATGTATTATACATTTATATATGAAAAACGTAATCAATGGAGGTAATTAGATGTTTGATAAGGAAAAAATTGACCAAATTTCTAAGTCAAAGAAAGAATGGGAAGAAACAAAATTAGATAAAGTGTTATCAAGATTCCCTGAAAGAAAAGAAGAATTCAAAACAGGGTCTGGAGAAAAAGTAGAAAGACTTTATACTCCGGAAGATATTAAAGATTTAGACTACATGGAAGACTTAGGATTTCCAGGAGAATATCCATATACTAGGGGATATCAACCTACAATGCATAGAGGTAGACTTTGGACAATGAGAATGTATGCTGGATTTGCTACAGCTGCAGAATCAAATCAAAGATACAAGTATTTAGTTGAAAACGGATCTACCGGTCTATCAGTAGCTTTCGACCTACCTACTCAAATAGGATACGATTCAGACCATCCTTTAGCAGAAGGAGAAGTAGGAAAAGTTGGAGTTGCAATAGACTCACTAGCAGATATGGAAATACTATTTGATGGAATACCTTTAGATAAGGTAAGTACTTCTATGACCATAAATGCACCGGCATCAGCACTACTTGCTATGTATATAGCAGTTGCAGAAAAGCAGGGAGTATCAGCAGATAAGCTTAGAGGAACAATCCAAAATGACATATTAAAAGAATATGTAGCAAGAGGAACATACATATTCCCTACAGAAGAATCAATGAGATTAATCACAGATATATTTGAATACTGTTCAGAAAACGTTCCAAAGTGGAATACTATTAGTATATCTGGATACCACATAAGAGAAGCAGGATCAACAGCAGCACAGGAAGTTGGATTTACATTAGCAGATGGTATAGCTTATGTAGAAGCGGCTATTAAAGCAGGACTTGATGTTGATAGTTTTGCACCTAGATTATCATTCTTCTTCAATGCTCACAACGATCTTTTAGAAGAAGTTGCTAAATTTAGAGCAGCTAGAAGATTATGGGCTAGAATTATGAAAGAAAGATTTGGAGCGAAAAACCCTAAATCAATGATGCTTAAATTCCACACTCAAACTGGAGGATCAACTCTTACAGCTCAGCAACCTGACAACAACGTAGTTAGAGTAGCGATCCAGGCACTTGCAGCAGTATTAGGTGGAACCCAGTCTCTACATACAAACTCAAGAGACGAGGCACTAGCTCTTCCAACTGAAGATTCAGTTACAATAGCTCTTAGAACTCAACAGATTCTTGCAAACGAAAGTGGAGTAACAAATACAGTTGACCCATTAGCAGGATCTTACTATGTAGAAGCTAAGACTAAAGAAATTGAAGATGAAGCAATGAAATATATTGATAAAATCGATGACTTAGGTGGAGCACCTAAAGCAATTGATAGAGGATATATACAGCAGGAAATCACCGATGCAGCATATGATTACCAAAAAGCAGTAGAATCCGGTGAAGTAGTAGTTGTTGGTATGAACAAATACAAATCTGATAAAGAGCCTAAGCAGGAACTTCTAAAAGTTGATCCACAGGTTGGAGAAATGCAGAAGGAAAGATTAACTAAACTTAAGTCTGAAAGAAACAACGAAGCGGTTGAAGAAAAACTTGAAGCCTTAAGAAAAGCTTGTGAAGGTGACGATAATGTTATGCCTTATATAGTAGATGCAGTAAAAGAATATGCAACTCTAGGCGAGGTATGTGGAGTAATGAGAGACGTATTTGGTGAATACGAGCAAAATGTAATGCTTTAATATAAAAAGAAGATTAAGTAGGAGGAAATTAATATGTCAAAAACAATTAGAGTTTTAGTTGCTAAACCTGGTCTTGACGGTCACGATAGAGGAGCTAAAATGATAGCCAGATCCCTTAGAGACGCAGGTATGGAAGTTATATATACAGGTCTTAGACAGAGTCCTGAGCAAATAGTAGCAGCAGCAATTCAGGAAGATGTAGACGTAATAGGTATGAGTATTTTATCAGGAGCACACAATCACCTTTTCCCAAAGGTTATAAAACTTCTTAAAGAACAAAATGCAGAAGATATAATGGTAATTGGTGGTGGAGTAATCCCTGAAGAAGATATACCTGGACTAAAAGAAATGGGAGTTAAGGCAATCTTTACACCAGGAACTCCAACAAAGGATACAGTAGAATTTATTAGAAATAACGTAAATAAATAATTATAAAAAAAGGCTTTGATAAAATGGAACTAATAGAAAGAATGCTTGAAGGGGATAAAAGAGCCTGTGCCAAGCTTATAACTTTAATAGAAAATGACGAAAAAGCCGGCGAAGAAATAATCAAGGCGATTTATCCGAAGACCGGTAATGCCCACGTGATTGGCATAACAGGACCTCCGGGAGCGGGTAAAAGCACTCTTACGGACAAGCTTGTTAAAGATTTAAGAAAAAAAGACAAGAAAATAGGAATTATTGCAGTTGATCCGACCAGTCCTTTCTCCGGAGGAGCGATTCTTGGAGATAGGATTAGGATGAACGACCATGCCTTAGACCCAAATGTATTCATAAGAAGTATGGGTACCAGAGGATACTTAGGTGGTTTGTCTAAGCAGACTAGAAATGCAGTAAAAGTACTTGATGCCTACGGATGCGACTATATATTCATAGAAACAGTTGGAGTAGGACAGTCTGAGGTTGACATAGTAAAGGCGGCAGATACTGTAGTAATGGTTATGGTTCCTGGATTAGGGGATGATATTCAATCTATTAAAGCCGGTATAATGGAAATAGGCGATATCTTTGCTGTAAATAAAAGCGACCTTATGGGTTCTCAAAGAACAGCTACTGAAATAAAGATGATGCTTGATTTAAGTGAAAATTTAGATAGAAGGCCACCTATTGTTATGGTAACGGCTAATAGAAATGAAAACATAGATAAACTAGTAGAAGAAATTGACTCTCATCTTGAATACATGGATGAATCGGGAAATCTTGAAAAAAGAAGAAGGAACAATTTTGAAGATGAACTGATCAATCTTGTAGAACTTGAAATTAAAAAACTAATAAAAGAAAAGACAGAATCCGACGGCGGAATTAAAAAATACGCCGACCAACTTTTATCAAGAGATGTAGATCCTTATTCTATTAGAGATGAAATTTTAGAAAAGATAAACTTGAAATAAGGAGGAAAAAATGGTAAAAAAAATAGATCATATAGGTGTTGCAGTTAAAAGTATCGAAGAAAGTTTAAAGCTTTATGAAGATGCTTTAGGAATGGAACTAGCAGGAACTGAAGTAGTTGAAGAACAAAAAGTGAGAACTGCTTTCCTACCTATAGGAGATACAGAGATAGAACTTCTCGAATCTACAGATCCAGATGGACCAATAGGTAGATATATCGAAAAAAGAGGAGAAGGAGTTCAACACATAGCATACAGAGTTGAAAATATAGAAGAAGCTATAAAAGAAATGATGGATAAAGGGATTAGAATGATAGATGAAACTCCAAGATACGGAGCCGGTGGAGCTAAGATAGCTTTCTGTCATCCAAAAAGTACAAAGGGAGTACTAATAGAACTTTGTCAAAGAGACGAAGAATAATAAATAATAATAATTTAAGCCTGGTGGAAATCCACCAGGCTTTTTATGTTCTTATATAGGTTTTAATTTTCGTTAATTGCTTTCATTAATTCGTCTAAATCTATACCATGAACTTGTGCAGCTTCAGCTAAAGATTCCATTTGAGATGATGGACATCCGATACATCCCATTCCATACTGGAATAAAACTTCAGCAGCTTCAGGCTTTTCCTTAAGCAAATCACCAATTAAAGTATCTTTTGTAATTGCCATTGTAATCCTCCTTTATAAATAGATTAGTTGTATTATAATACATATATACCCAAAAATCAAAAATTATTATAAATATTTCAAAAAAATAAAAAATACGACATATATTGGATATAAATTGACATAGAAGCCTTGATTATGTATAATGTTAAAGCATGAAAAATTAAATTATGGAAAGGTGACCGAGTCAGGCTGAAGGTGTACGCCTGGAAAGCGTATGGGCGGGAAACCGTCCCAAGGGTTCAAATCCCTTCCTTTCCGCCAGTATCGTGCTAGATGGGGAGGTAGCGGCACCCTGTAACTTGCAATCCGCTATAGCAAGGTTGAATTCCCTGCCGAGGGTTTGATTTGTTTGGTCTGCCCCTCTCAAGTGGTGTTGATAATTTGGTCCTGCGCAATAGAGATCTCTGAACCCCGTCAGATCCGGGAGGAAGCAGCGGTAAGGAGAACCCTTTATGTGCCGCAGGCAATCCGAGTTTGAGCTAACTGTTAGGGTAACGCAGGTGATGATAATTCGAAGCAGGGTGCACGATTTTAATAACACAGTGAAATGTGTTATTTTTTTGTTGAAAATCATACATTGACACTTTTTTATAAAATTGTTAAGATTTAAACAGTATAAAATCTCAGGAGGACTATATGGCATATAAAGATTTAAGCAGATTTATAAGTGATCTAGAAAAAAGAAATTTGATTGATATTATAGATGTAGAAGTAGATCCAGAACTGGAAATTACTGAAATTGCTGATAGGGTTTCAAAAAAATTCGGTAAGGCATTAAAATTCAACAATGTTAAAGGATCGGAATTTCCATTAGTAATAAATACTTTAGGTACTTATGAGAGGTTGAATTTAGGACTTGGAGTAGAAAGTTTAGATGATATAGCAGAAGAGATAGAAGACTACCTAGACTTAAGTGCTTACGTAACACTCAAAGGAAAAATTAAAGCAATTCCAAAACTAGCTCCCCTACCTTTTATATTCCCTAAAAAAGTAGGAAAAGCTCCGTGTCAAGAAGTAGTTGAAGAACCAAATTTAGATAAGCTTCCTATAATTAAGTGCTGGCCTCAAGACGGAGGTAAGTATATTACCCTACCCCTTGTTTTCACTAAAGATCCTGAAAATGGGCAGCAAAATGTTGGCATGTATAGATTACAGGTATATGATAAAAAAACTACAGGAATGCACTGGCATTTACATAAAGACGGCAGAGAGATATATGAGAAATACAGAAAACTAGGAAAAAGAATGCCCGTCTCAGTAGCCCTTGGATCTGATCCTGCAACAATCTATGCAGCTACTGCACCTCTGCCGAAGATGATTGACGAAATGATTTTTGCAGGATATTTAAGAAAAAAACCTGTAGAATTGGTTAAATCAGTTACAAACGATATATACGTACCGGCAAATGCTGAGTTCATTTTAGAAGGATATGTGGACCTAGATGAGCTTAGATTAGAAGGACCCTTTGGTGACCATACTGGCTACTATTCATTATCCGACATGTACCCGGTTTTTCATATTGAAAAAATCACAAGAAAAGAAAGACCAATATATCCAACGACAATAGTTGGAAAACCACCAATGGAAGATTGTTATTTAGGAAAAGCAACAGAAAGAATTTTTTTGCCACTGATGAAAATGCAGTGTCCTGAAATAGTCGATATAGATTTCCCATTAGAGGGAGTTTTTCACAACTGTGCAATAGTATCTATAAAAAAAGCTTTTCCCTTACATGCAAACAAGGTACTGTACTCCCTTTGGGG
>DPPH01000185.1:4584-12085 GCA_003539375.1 Clostridiales bacterium | reverse complement strand
TTCATGCGACCTACCACGGGATATGACGAGCAGCCATTCCACGTCCCTACTTGGTCTTGCTTTGAGTGGGGTTTACATAGCCAGTTAGTCACCTAACTGCTGGTAAGCTCTTACCTCACCTTTCCACCCTTACCTATTAATAGGCGGTATATCTCTGTTGCACTTTCCTTAAGGTCACCCTTACTGGCCGTTAGCCAGCACTCTGCTCTATAAAGCTCGGACTTTCCTCATCAAAAATGATGCGACTGTCCAACTTACTCAACTACCCTATATTATTATACTCTTAAAATAATTCCTGTCAATTGTTATTAAGTCGACATTCTCTAATTTTATCTCTAAAATATCCTTAATGTATTCTAAAAAAAACTTTTCTGATTCATAATGGCCTATATCTATTATATCTAATCCTAATTCGTAAGCAAGTTGATAATCATGGTGTTTGATGTCTCCTGTTATATATATGTCAGAGGCCTTTGAGGCTTCCTCTATAAAATCTCCCCCACTTCCACCGCAAAATGAAAGTTTTTTATATGTTTTGTTTCCTGAAGAAAAGTATTTAACTTCATTAATATTGAATTTTTCTTTTATTAATCTAATTAACTCCTCTTTTTTTAATTCTTCTTCTAAATCAATTACTCCACCATAACCTGTACCCTTTTCAATATCTTGGATTTTCAAAACCTTGAAATGTTCATAGCCTAGCTTATTGGTTATCAATTTTGTCATACCTTCTGCCGCCATATCAAAATTAGTATGAATAGAATAAACATTTATTTCATTATCAATTAATTTTTTTATCATTTTACCCTTATATGAGCTAATATCTATGTTATTTAGTCCGCCAAAAAACATAGGGTGATGACTTATTATAAGATCTACATCCTTTTCTATACTAATATCTATCAATTTATCGCTTATATCCAAGGTTATTAAAACTTTTTTTATGTCTTTATCAAAATTAATTATCTGTCCCCCAGAGTTGTCCCAACTATCGGATTCTTTTTCAGGAAATAGATCTCTAAGCAATTTAACTATATACTTTAAATTCATATTTATTTAACAACTCCTTTAACATTTTATTGATTTTTTCTAATTCTTTCACTTTAGTTATATTACTGCTGTTTTTTTTAATATTTTCGATTATAATATTATTTTTTTCGATTTTTTTATTAATAAATTCTTCTATATACGTATCTCTCTTTTTAAAAAGAATCTCATTTGTTATGTACTGTATGTCATTTTGAGATGATTTATATCCCCTACGGTATTTTGCTTTTATAATTGAGTAATAGTGATGGTCTTCTTTACACAGTATTTCATCTATAATTTCAAAATTATTTTCATTTAGAAACTTTCTATTTTTATCTACAGCATTCATTGGTTGTGTAATAATAATATCATTGTCTTGGAATTTAGATAAATTTTCCTTAATAATTCTATTTATCAACAATCCTCCCATTCCAGCTACTATTACTACTTTTAACTCATCTCCGCCTATAACATGAAGTCCGTCGCCTTTTCTTATTTCTATAGAATCATCTAAATTTTTCATATTTACATATTCTTTAGCTTTTAAAAAAGGTTTTTGATTGATTTCTGTTCCTATTACTTTTTTACTAATATTTCTCTTTATTATAGCTTCCGGTATGTAGGCATGATCTGTACCTACATCAATAATAATTTCTGATTTTGGTATGAGGCTTAATATGCCTTCCATTCTTTCGCTATTCATAAAATCTCCTAATAGAAAAAGATTCGTAACCGAATCTTTATTCTAAATAATCTTTTAATTTTTTACTTCTACTTGGATGTCTAAGTTTTCTTAAAGCCTTTGCTTCAATCTGTCTTATTCTTTCTCTTGTAACATCAAACTCTTTACCCACTTCTTCAAGGGTTCTTGCCCTACCGTCATCCAGTCCAAACCTTAATCTTAATACCTTCTGCTCTCTCTCTGTAAGAGTATCTAATACGTCTACCAGCTGTTCTTTAAGTAATATAAACGTTGCGGCTTCAGATGGTGCTAAGACATCATCATCAGGAATAAAATCTCCTAAATGACTATCCTCTTCCTCCCCAATAGGAGTTTCAAGGGAAACAGGTTCTTGGGCTATTTTTAATATTTCTCTTACCTTGTCCGGTTCAATATCCATTTCTTCAGCTATTTCTTCAGGAGTTGCTTCTCTTCCTAGCTCTTGAAGTAATTGCCTTTTTACTCTTATTAGCTTGTTAATAGTTTCAACCATATGTACAGGGATTCTTATTGTTCTAGCCTGGTCTGCTATAGCTCTTGTAATAGCCTGTCTTATCCACCAGGTAGCGTAAGTACTGAATTTGTAACCTTTTCTATAGTCGAATTTTTCAACTGCCTTAATAAGTCCAAGATTTCCTTCTTGGATAAGATCTAGAAAGAGCATACCCCTTCCAACATATCTTTTAGCAATACTTACTACAAGTCTTAAGTTTGCTTCTGCAAGTTTACTCTTAGCAGCAAGGTCATTTTGTTCCATTCTCTTGGCAAGTTCTATCTCTTCTTCAGCTGTTAGTAAAGGTACCTTACCTATTTCTTTTAGATACATCCTGACTGGGTCATTTACATTAACTCCCTTGAGAAGAGCTTCATCAGATGCTGATTCTTTTTTTACTTTTTCTACGTCATCATCGTCATCATCATCGTCAGATGTTAAATCTATATCATCGGGCAATCCACCTATTTCAATATCATTTTCATCCAATTCTTTGTAGAATTCATCTATAGCATCTGGATCGATATCCTCTAGTTTTTCCAGTTCTTTCTCAATAGCCTTGTATTCTACTATTCCTTCTTTTTTTCCTTTTTTTATAAACTTATTTTTAACTTTATCGAATTTTTTATCCATTTATTAATTGCTACCCCCTTGTCTTAAATTATTAATTTCTTTATAAACTTTGTTAATTTCTGCAAGTAAATCTTGATTGTTGGGGTCTTTATTTAACCTTTCTCTTAATATAGATAACTCCTTTTCTTTGTATTTTATTATGATTTTATTTGAAAGAAAATCCAATTCTTCAGTTGTTATTTCAACATCAGTTTTTTTGTGATTTTCTTTAGGTTTATAATTTTTGCTGTATTCTTTACCAAATATAGTTGAAAATTCTTCATCATATTTACTAATTATGTACTCGAAAAGTTCTTCATCATTTGAGGCTAAATTAAAAAGCTTATCAAGATAGCTTTCTAAATTAATATCTTGAAATATTTTTTTCTTCCCCTTATTTTCCTTTTTCTTTTTATATCTACTTTTATTTTTTGAATTTTTTTTGCTATATTCATTTAGCAAATTTTCTTTAGAAATATTAGTTACATCAGAAATTTTTTCTATTATTAGTTCTCGTTCTATTGAATTAGAAATATTTTTAATGTTCTCTAAGAAATTTTCGATATACTTAACTTTTCCTTTATTAGATCCTATGTTGAATTTATTAGAATAATATTTATTTAAAAATTCAAAATAATCATCAGCATTATTAATTTTATCTTTAAACTTTGCTTTTCCAAATTTTGTTATATAGTCATCAGGATCCATGTTTTCTGGGAAAGAAATAACCTTGGCCTCTAAATTAAATTTCTTAAATATATTTAGAGCCTTAATTGATGCTTTCATCCCTGATTCATCGGAATCATAGGCTATGTAAAATTCATCAAAATATTTCTTTAGTAGCATAACTTGGTGCTTAGTAAAAGCAGTACCTAAAGATGCTACAGTATTATTATACCCAAAAGAAGACAACTTTATAACATCCATATAACCTTCCGTCAATATTACATAATTCGTATTTTTATTTTTTAATGCATTGTTTAAATTATATAGGTTATAACCTTTAGAAAAAACTTCTGAATCAGGAGAATTTAAATATTTTGGTAACGAATTATCTAATACTCTTCCTCCAAATCCTATTATTCTTTTTTTTGTGTCAATTATTGGGAAGATTATTCTATTTCTAAACCTATCATAATAACCTGTGCTATTTTCTCTTTTGATTACTAATCCAGTTTTTAAGATATCTTCATCTTCATACTTTTTATTTTTTAAATGTTTATACAAACCATCCCAGCTATCCAAGGCATATCCAAGTCCAAATTTTTTTATAATACTAGGATTTATATCTCTATTTTTTAAATAGTTTATTGATTTTTTTGATCCAGATAAGTTTTTATAAAAAAATATCCCAGCTTCTCTATTAATTTTATATAGAATATTTTTATGTTTATTCTCATTTGTTGAGGTTTTTTCCAACTTTATACCTGCTCTATCTGCTAAATACTCAGCTGCTTCAATAAATGTATAGTTGTTGTATTTCATTAAAAAAGAAAGGATATCTCCTCCTTCACCGCACCCAAAACAATGATATATTTGTTTGTCTGGAGAAACCACAAAAGATGGTGTCTTTTCGTTGTGAAATGGACATAGAGCTTTATAATTAGTACCAGCTCTTTTTAAATCAATGAATTCTCCTATTATATCAACTATATCATTAAAATCTTTTATTTCTTCTAATTTTTCTTCGGTTAAATCATATGGCATATCATCACCATTCTATCCGCAAACATTGATGTTATATTATATATCAATAAATTTCTCATGTCAAATTATTTATCCCATGGTAAAGGCATAAAAATATCTTTGAATTTTTTAATTGCATATCTGTCTGTCATTCCTGCAATATAGTCCTTTACTCTTATTTCTCTATCTTCCTTTAAATTAAAAGAATTTTGAGGTATCTCTAGTGGATTATCCATATAGTAATAAAATAAATCTTTTAGTATTTTTTCCGCTTTATAGTTTTCACCCTTAGCTTCATCATCAAGATAAATATTTTCAAACATGAAATTTCTAAGTTCATCCATTGCATTTTTTGCTTTACTGCTCATCATAATATCATCTTTATTTCTGCTGTTTTCTATCATGTCTAACACCATGTTATTTATTCTTTCTCCATGACTTTTACCTAATGTTCTCAGTACATTCTCGGGAATTTCATCATTCTCAATTACTCCAGCTCTAACAGCATCGTCAATATCATGATTTAAGTATGCAATCCTATCTGCTGTTTTAACAATTCTTCCTTCCAAAGTTATAGGTATTCCTTCTCCTCTATGGTTTAGTATCCCGTCTCTTACTTCAAAGGTTAGATTTAATCCCTGCATATCTTTATGTTTTTCTAATAGATCTACTACCCTTAAACTCTGAATATTGTGTTGGAAACCAAAAGATGTAATATTATTTAATATTTTTTCACCATTGTGACCAAAAGGTGTATGTCCTAAATCATGACCTAGGGATATTGCTTCAGTTAAATCCTCATTTAATCTTAAAGCTCTAGCTATAGTTCTTGATATCTGACTTACTTCTAAAGTATGGGTAAGTCTAGTTCTATAGTGGTCTCCTTCCGGTGCTAAAAAAACCTGTGTCTTGTGTTTAAGTCTTCTAAAAGATTTAGAGTGAATAATCCTATCCCTATCTCTTTGAAACTTTGTCCTAACCTTACATTCCTCTTCCTTAACTTTTCTACCTCTAGAGTTATTAGAACTACAAGCAAATTTAGAAAGTCGTATTTCCTCATACTTTTCATACTCTTCTCTTAGATTCAAATTCTCACCTTCTATTTATAATTGTTTTCTTTATACCAATTCAAAATAATACCTGCTGTTTCTTCAATAGCTTTGTCTGAAATATCTATAGTTTTACATCCGATTTTCTTCATAATGTTTATTGAATATTCTAATTCTTCAATAATTCTATTCATATTTGCGTAGCTGGCATTGTCTTTCAGTCCTAGGGCTTTAAGTCTTTCTTTTCTTATTCTGTTTAAATGTTCTGGTTCTGCTGTTAAACCTACAATTTTTTTAGGGTTTATTTGAAAAATTTCTTCCGGGGGTTCCACTTCAGGAACTATGGGGAAGTTCGCAACTTTAATATTTTTGTTTGCAAGATACATACTTAGAGGTGTTTTTGAAGTTCTTGAAATCCCTATAATCACAACGTCTGCTTCTTTAATACCTTTTGTGCTTTTACCATCATCATATTTAACTGCAAATTCAATTGCCTCTACTCTTTTAAAGTATCTTTCATCCATTTCCCTTAATAATCCTGGACTTTCTTTTGGTTTTAATCCAAAGTGCTCCATCAATGGATTCATTAAAGGGGTGATAACATCAATAGCAATAATATTTTTTTCTTTAGCTTTTTCAATTAGATAATTTTTTATTTCATTTATTACTATCGTAAAAACTATTACAGCATTTAATCTTTGGGCTTCTTTTATTATATTGTCAATTTTTTCTTTATCATCTGTATGAGAAAATCTAATAATATTCTGGTTATCAACATCAAACTGTCTCAAAACGGCTCTAGAAATTTGCTCTGCAGTTTCTCCAATGGAGTCTGATACAGCTAAAATATTTAGTTTTTGCATTTTCCCTCCTTTCTAAAAGCTATCATATATATAATTAATAATATTTGTTTTAGATACTCTTCCGATTACCTTTAATTCCTTATTTTTCTCTTCAACTACTGGAAGACAATCTATTTCATTTTCTACTATTTTTCTTATTGCTTCTTCTAAGCTTTCATTTGATTTGCAGTATACTATTTTAGGTGCTCTGGTCATTACTACTCCTACTGGTATGTCACCAGGATTTCCACCACCTAAAGATGATTTTAATAAATCTTTTCTAGATATAACTCCTATAAGAATTCCTTCATCTACAACAAATATAGTGCCTACATTTTCTACAAACATTGTAACAGCTGCATCGTAAATAGTAGTATTTTTTGATACAACAACAGGAAGTGATTTAATATTATCAATTTTTATCATTTTAAGACTATTGTTTTTATATTCACTGCTATCCTTATTGTAAAAGTAACCAATTTTAGGTTTAGCTTCCAGAATATTTAACATTGTTAAAATTGCCAAATCAGGTCTTAAAGTACCTCTTGTTAAATTCAGTAAACTAGCTATACTTTCTCCTGTTATAGGTTCATTTTTTTTTACAATTTCAATTATTTGCTTTTGTCTCTCAGAAAATTCTATTTCAATCACTTCCTATTTGCATTTATAATTTTATAATATTTTCTATATATTCTTTTAATTCATCAATCTTTACTCTCTTTTGCTCCATTGTATCCCTATCTCTTACTGTAACACACTTGTCATCTAAAGAGTCAAAGTCATAGGTAATGCAGAAAGGAGTACCAATCTCATCATGTCTTCTGTATCTTTTCCCTATACTACCGGAATCATCATAATCTACATTGAAATATTTTGATAATTCATGAAATACTTCTTCAGCTTCTTCGTTTAATTTTTTTGTAAGAGGAAAAACTGCTGCCTTATATGCTGCAACAGAAGGATGTAACTGAAGTACTACTCTTTCACTTCCATCTTCCAACTCTTCTTCTTTGTAAGCATCTAACAACATGGCAAGCATCAATCTATCTACTCCTAGGGATGGTTCTAT
>DPPH01000185.1:0-4422 GCA_003539375.1 Clostridiales bacterium | reverse complement strand
CAGTAAGGTATATATTTATTTTTATTATCATATGGATCTGTATACTTCATATCCTGTCCAGAATGTTCCTGATGTTGCTTTAAGTCATAATCTGTTCTATCTGCTATTCCCCACAACTCTCCCCAACCAAAAGGAAATTTATATTCAATATCTGAAGTTGCATTACTATAATGGGATAGCTCGTCTTCATCATGATCTCTAAACCTTAAGTTTTCTGAACTTATCTCTAGTTCTTCTAGCCAATTCATACAGAACTCTTTCCAGTAATCAAACCATTTTAAATCTTCTCCAGGTTCACAGAAAAACTCTAATTCCATTTGTTCAAATTCTCTAGTTCTAAAAATAAAATTTCCAGGTGTTATTTCATTTCTAAAAGATTTACCAATCTGACCTATGCCAAAAGGAATTTTCTTTCTAGATGTTCTGGCAATGTTTTTGAAGTTTACAAATATACCTTGAGCAGTCTCGGGTCTTAAGAAAATCTCAGATTGAGAATCTTCTGTTACTCCTTGAAAAGTTTTAAACATTAGATTAAATTCTCGTATATCTGTAAAATCTGTACTTCCACAATTAGGACACTTAATATTATTATCAACTATGTAAGCTTTTAATTTTTCATTACTCCATCCATCCACTATGGTTTCATCATCCAAACTTCTCATGTGTTCTTCAATTAATTTATCCGCCCTATACCTTGTATTACAATTTTTACAGTCCATCAGAGGGTCGTTAAATCCATCAAGATGTCCTGATGCTTCCCAAGTTTTTGGATTCATGAGTATAGATGAATCAAGCCCTACATTTAATGTGCTTTCTTGGACAAATTTTTTCCACCATAATTTTTTAATATTATTTTTAATCTCAACACCTACTGGTCCATAGTCCCAAGTATTTGCTAATCCTCCATATATTTCCGAACCAGGAAATATTATGCCTCTACTCTTTGATAGTGATACTAATTTTTCTAACTTATCTTTCTCATTTTTTGCCATTTCAGCTCTCCTTTCAAAAAATCAAAAAACTTTCATCCCTATATAGGGACGAAAGTAAAATTCCGCGGTTCCACCCTATTTGGTGCATAAGCACCCACTTTAAATCATAAATGCTAAAAGTGCCTTCATCAATTCTCAATATTGGGTTTCCACCTTCTCCCAATTCTCTATTATTTATTGAATTGATTACTACTCTTTATCATAGCAGTATTACAATTAAGCAAATTTGTACTAATAATTTAACACTTATTTTTCAAAAAGTCAATTTCTAGCTATCTGAGTATTTCTTTATAGAATCTTCAAACTTTTTATTTAAATTATATTTTGTTCCATCTTTTGCTATTATAATAACTTCGTATTTTGATAGCATTGCTACGGTCAATCCTCCTATACTTAGAAGAGGTGCTAATACTAAGCCGATAGCTCCGGCTGTGATTGGTAGATTTATAATCGTTTCTTCATCTTTTTTTACTATAATTTTTGACGCATTTACTTCTTTTACTAGTTTTTTTAATTCCTCTAGTACATCATCATCACTATGAGTTTTTTTCCCTTTTTTTTCTTCTAGATAAATTATGGCATTTAGTAAATCTTCATCTGATTTTTCATAGGCTTCTTTAGCTTCTTTGTAGGTAGCATCTGTTCTTTTAACTATTTCATCGATAATATCCATTTTTTCATCCATTATAACTCCTCCAATAGTTTAAGACTTTTAAAATCATGTTTATCTATGTGGTACATAAGATAGTTTCTAATAAGGTTTTTAACTTTATTACTAATATTCATATCTAAGATAGATTCAAACTTTGATACTAAAATTTTATTAAGTATGTTTAATTCTTCTGTATTTATCTTTAATAAATAACTGTTGTTGTTTTTACACTGGGAACAGATCAAGCCTCCCTGGTCTATACTAAAAAAATTGCATTCTTCACTTCTACAATTTATACAGTACTTTAATTGGGGTCTAAATCCTAACATACTTATTAATTTAAATTCGAAGCCTGTTACAAGATTACTTATTTCTTTATTTTCTTCAATTAACTTAAAAAATTTTAAAGCCATATTAAATATTTTTTCATTAGGTTCCTCTACTACTATACTATTTAACAATTCTGCTATATAGCAAGCATAAACATACTTATTGTAGTCATTATTTATTTTATAAAAGTTATTAACTATTTCAGAATTATTTAATATAGGTAGTCCTTTTCCTTGATATATAACAACATCTACATGAGAGAAAATCTTTAGAGGACTTATACTTTTATTTCTAGATTTTTTAGCATTTCTAGCTATAAAGCTAATCTTGCCGTTATTCTTGCTAAATCCATGAATTATTTTATGATAGTCCTTGTAATCAACTTCTTTTAAAATTATGACTTCATCTTTTAGTATCAATTATATCACCAGTCTCTATAACCTAAATCTTTTAAGGTTTTTTCATCATCTCTCCAGTCTTTTTTTACCTTTACCCATAAATCAAGATAGGTTTTGCTTCCTAGAAGTTTGTTTATTTCTTTTCTAGATGCTTTTCCTATTTTTTTCAGCATGGAACCTTGTTTTCCAATAATGATTCCCTTATGAGATTTTTTTTCACACATTATTGTAGCGTTTATATTGATAACATTCCCATCATCACTACCTTCTATTTTATCGATGTATACACCTACGCCGTGAGGAACTTCCTGCATTAAGTAATTTAGAGCTTTCTCCCTTATTAGTTCAGCAATAATAAATCTTTCCGGCATATCAGTGATATACTCGTCAGGATAATATTTCGGTCCTTCAGGGATTATAGTTTTAATTTTTTCAATAAGCTTATCAATATTTGTTCCTTCTGATGCTGAAATGCTATGTATGCTTTCGAAAACATCGAAAGCTTCTAATTCTTTACAAACATTTTGGAAATTTTTATTTATATCTATTTTATTTACTACTCCAAAAACAGGAATTTTCAATTCCTTAATTTTATCAATTATGTATTTATCTCCAGGACCTAAAGATTTTCTTTCATCGGTCATGAAAATTACCAAATCCATACCATCTAATGAACTATCAATTTCTTGACTCATGTATTCACCTAATTTATTTTTAGGTTTATGAATTCCCGGCGTATCTATAAAAATTATTTGGCTTTCATCGTCAGTATAAACAGCCTGTATTTTATTTCTAGTTGTTTGTGGTTTGTCTGAAATTATAGAAATTTTTTCGCCAATGATATTATTTATAATAGTAGATTTTCCTACATTAGGTCTTCCTACTATAGTCACGAATCCGGATCTAAACATTGTCGATATCCTCCGGTCCAAAGCTGTGTGGTAGGAGATCACTAATCTGGTATATTTTGTATTCATCAGTGTTTTTTGCAACTATTATCTTTATATCTTTCCCAAACTCTACTATAAATTGTCTGCATACACCACATGGAAATGTGTATTCTTCAAAGCTACCAACAACAGCAATTGCTTCTATTTCCTTATGTCCTTCCGATATAGCTTTTGACAAAGCTGTCCTTTCAGCACAAATAGTTGGTGTAAAAGATGCTGATTCTATGTTGCATCCTGTGAATATTTTTCCTTCTTTAGTTTTAACTGCTGCTCCTACAAGAAAATTAGAATAAGGTACATATGCTTTCTCTCTTGCTTCTATTGCTTTTGCTATTAATTCTTTATACATTTAATCACTCCTCGTTGTAATTTATATTTGTATCTTGTGTAGTTATCTCAATCCAAGTTTGACCAGGATTAAATACTAACTCTTGTCCATCGTTATAATAAAAATAAGTTTTTGCGTTATATGTATCCTTCTTCCAGGTAATATTAACTTTTTCACCTTGAGTAAGATATACACCATCTCCTTGACCGACAGTATCGATTGCTAGTCTACCTACATCATCTAAAACATGTTTTTTAGTAAGTATCACTATTATATTATCGGCCCTTATCTCTTCTTGGTAAAATTCATCAATATGCTTTTCTCCATTTACATATCTTAAATAATTCTGGCTTTCTTCATCATATAAAAACTCTATCTCGTAATGTTGATTAAATATTATATTTAGATTACTACATGCTTCAGGTTCAAGTTCTTCAGTTATTGATTTACTAATGTCGTTAAAATCATATCCTTTATATTCGCCTGTAGTTCTATATCCGTAGGAACTCTGAGCCTCCCTCATATTATCCATATCTGTATACATATTATTTGGTATTCTTTTACCCGTATCGTTGTATCTCCAAAAATTCCCACTATACAAACCATCTACATCGGCCATGTAGTAGTCTTTAATTTTAGCCATAGCATCATTGCTGCCACCTACATGTACGTAAACAGAATCGTACTCTAAGGCATATCTTAAATAATATGGTCTAGCACTTCTTACAGGACCTATATGCTCAGGACTATTATAATGAAATACCGCCATATA
>DPPH01000102.1 GCA_003539375.1 Clostridiales bacterium | reverse complement strand
TCTATTATTATTTCCATAAGCTTATCAAAAACCGCTGACTCATCTGAGCCAGGTGATACTGCAGCAGCATCTAGCTGTCTTTCAATTTCCTTAACTATTACAGGACTTACTATATCCTTCATGTTTTTCTTTATATTTCTAATGTATTCCTGACTTTCTTCTTCAGGGTCTATTTCTAGAGAAAATAAATTCTCCTTTATCTCTGTAATTTTCGAGCCTATCTTTCTTTCAAATATATCACAAAGAGAATGAGCTGGATCCGTAGATACCAGCAAAGTTTTTTCACCTTTTTCAGCACAGTAAAAAGCATAAGCCGATGATGATGTAGTTTTACCTACCCCACCTTTTCCACCAAAAAATACCAGTTTATTCATATTGACCTCCTAACAGCAAAAATCTCCCCACCTATCTCCGTAAACACTTTTCCTAGCCATAATTCTTCTCTCCCATCCTTCTAAGTCTTCTGCCAAGTAAGGAAGAAGTTCCAGCATATAGTAGGATGTTGGCACCGGTATACCTAATAAGTCACCAAAACATAAAAGCATAAAGTTGTCCATTTCATCGTAAGCTTCTTTCTTTATGTGATACATGGAATTTTCTTTAAAATCAAAAGCCGACTTAATAAATAGTTTTAAATTTTCAAATATTTCCTTTTTATTATCCAAATTTATCACCTTTTTTTCTTTTATTATAACACATCGTGTAAAATTATATAATTCATCAAAAATAAATCCCCAACGAAAGTCGGGGACTTACTTGAATAATATATATTATAGGAGTAACTTATTTCACAACTAGTATAGGAACCTTAATATGGTGAACAACTTTGTTTGTTACACTTCCAAGTAGAAATCTTTTATTTTCCTTCATGCTGTGAGTTTCCATTATTACTAAGTCGTATTCGCCTTTTTCAGCTTCATCAATTATTTCAGAAGCCGCGTCACCTTCAATTACCTTAAAGTTCGTTTCTATACCTTCATTTTCGTATAGCTTAACTACTTTATCCATGAAGTTATTTTTATTTGCAGTTTCATAAATTTTTTCTATATAAGCTCCGTATTTTACTTCATTAGGTATTTTATGAAAATCTACAGCATGAAAAATAGTAATAGCACTACCAAATTTTTTCGCTATTTCCACTGCTATTTCTAAAGGTTCATCAATGCTCTGCTGATTTTCTACAGGTATTAGAATTTTTTTCATCTTTTCCACCTCTTTAATATGGATTTATATAATATCTTTACTATATATTTACCACGTATTTAGATTTTTATACTTTATTTAGTTAAATAATGAGTTTTATTTTCATTATTTATTTAAAATCACAATAATTTGTATGGTCGTTTATAATTCCAACAGCTTGAAGGTGAGAATAAATTATGGTAGACCCTATAAATTTAAACCCTCTTTTCCTTAAGTCTTTACTAATCTTGTCGGAAAGTTCTGTTTTAGCTGGAACTTCTTTAATGGTACTCCAGTTGTTGACTACCTGTTTATTATCTACAAAAGACCAGATATATTTGTCAAAAGATCCAAATTCCTCCTGTACTTCTAAGAATCTCCTGGCATTATTAATAGAAGCTTCAATCTTTCTTCTATTTCTAATTATTCCTGGATCCTTAAGCATTTCTTCTATCTTATTTTCATCGAAATTTGCTACTTTATCCGGTTGAAAATTTTCATAATGTTTTCTGTAGTTTTCTCTTTTTCTAAGCACAGTAATCCAGCTCAGTCCCGCTTGAGCTGATTCTAAAACTAAAAACTCAAAATGTACTCTATCATCATGATTTTCTTTACCCCATTCTTCGTCGTGATATTTAATATATAAAGGGTCATCTCCAACCCATTCGCATCGTTTCATTTAAAACCTCCTATATTTTTGTAAATATTATATCATATGTTAAGAAATTTAAATATTATTCTAGTTAAAAGTAAATATTGATGTTAAAATATATTTATACATAATTAAAAGGTGATTGAATGCTTCAAGCTAATTTAAAAAAGATAAAAACACTAATCTATACTAACCTTATCTTAATATTTTTCAATATCATATTGGTTCAATTAGCTAAAAATTTTCCTCTATTTATCGAAGAATACTATTCTAGGAATTTTTATCTAATTATTAATAGACCTCTTTCTTTGTTGAGCGGTAATTTTTCTTTTTCCTTAGGTGAACTTTTGATAGGTTTTCAAGTTTTAGTATTAATACTTCTTTTAATTTTATCTTTTAAAAATTTAGCTTACAAAAAAGTTACCGATTCAATCTTCTTGACTCTTCTAATTGTATTTATACTTCTTTTTAACCTGAGTTACTATCAGATAGCCTGGGGATTAAATAATTATAGGGAAAGTATAGAATATATATTTGACTTAAATGACTCAGATATAGGATTAGAAGATCTAACTACATCCTATGAATTTTTAGTATTAGAAACAAACAGGTTAAAAGATTTATTAATTAAGTATGATTTAGAAGAAAAAAATGATGAAGTTGTACTTAAATCTATTTATAAGGGTTATGAAAATGCTAGCAAAAAGTATCCTTTTATTGATTCCGGTAAAGTTTCAGTAAAACCTTTAATCATCTCAAGATTTTTTTCATCCAGTGGTTATACAGGAATATACCTTCCTTTTTTTTCTGAAGCAAATATTAATTACATGGTGCCTAGTTTTTCTAAACCATTTATAGCAAGCCACGAAATAGCTCATCAAAAAGGTTTTTCTGCTGAAGATGATGCAAACTTTATTGGATTTCTAGCCTGTCATTATCATGATGATATTTTTGTCAAGTATTCAGGTTATCAGGCAATGATGGTATATGTAGGTAATTCTCTTTATAAAAGCGACCCTCAATTATATAGAGAAATATCCAACCTGAGATCAACTGAAGTATTAGAAGATATTAAAAAGAGAGTTAATTTTTGGGATCAGCATATTGTAGAAAAAGTTAACCAGGCTCACAATAATCTTAATGATAAATTTTTAAAAGCAAGTAACCAACCTGAAGGTATATTAAGTTATTCAAGAGTTACGGAATTATTCATTAAGGCATATAAAGATAAATTAATTCATTAAACATTTTAGGAGGATAATTAATATGAAAAACTATGTTAAAGAAAAACTAAAGAATAAAGAAACAGTTATAGGAACTTTTTTTGAACTTGGAAGCTGTCAAACAGTAGAAGCTTTAGCTATGTCTGGAATCGACTTCATGATAATAGACTGTGAACACGGTCCTTTTAATACAGAAAGCACTCTTGAATACGTCCGTACAGCTGAATTATCAAGTCTGACACCTTTTGTGAGAGTTAAGGATATAACTAGACCCTCGATATTAAAAAACCTAGATTTAGGAGCTAAGGGCCTTATAATACCAAACTTGGAAACAGTAGATGAAGCAAAAAAACTTGTGGAATGGGGAAAATATCATCCTGTTGGGAAAAGAGGAGTATTTTTAGGAAGAACTTCCGGCTTTGGTTACGAAAGCCTAGCCGGTAATATCGATGAATACTTTAAGGTAAGCAATGAAGAAACTATGCTTATACCTCAATGTGAAACTTTAGGTTGTTTAGAAAATATAGAGGAAATACTTGCTTTAGATGGAATAGACGGTATTTTTATCGGTCCCTATGACTTATCCACAGCCTTAGGTGCTCCTGCTGATTTTAATTCACAAAATTTTAAAGATTCTTTGAATAAAATTCAAAATGCTTGTAATAAAGCCCAAAAACCATGCTTTATTTACACCGGTACAGAAGAAGGAGCTGCAGAATTAATCCAAGATGGGTATGATGGCATAGCTTTAAGTATGGATGCATCATTTTTAATTAATTCCTATAAAAAAACTTTAAAAAAACTAAGAAAATAAAGGAGATGTAAATGTTTGATAATAATTTAATCCAAGAAATATCAAAAAATTTATTAAAAGCAGAAGACACTGGCATACCTGTTGTAAAATTAAGTAAAAAATATAAGGATATTACTATTTTTGACTCCTATAAAATTCAAGAAGAAGTAGTTAGGTTAAAAACCACTAGAGGAGAAAAAATAATCGGTAAAAAGATAGGTCTTACCAGCAAAGGAATACAAAACCAGTTCGGTGTATATGAACCAGATTATGGAATACTAACAGACAAAGGACTCCTAAAAAACAACCAGGAACTAGACATAAGTAAATTAAACCAACCTAAAATAGAAGCTGAAATAGTATTTATACTTAAAGAAGATCTTTTAGGCCCTGTAGTTACACCTTGGAATGTAATTTCTGCTACAGAAGGTATTATGCCTGCTCTTGAAGTTGTAGATACTAGATTTAATGACTGGAAAATAAAAATATTTGATACCGTCGCTGACAGCGCTTCTTATGCTAGAATAGTAGTTGGTGATAAAATGACGAAAATAGATGACATTGACTTATCACTATTAGGCATGACTTCATATAAAAACGGTAAATTGGAATTTACTGCAGCTGGTGCTGAAGTAATGGGTAATCCAATTAATTCAGTGGTTTGGCTAGCTAATAAAATGATTGAATTAGGACAACCTTTAAAAAAAGGAGAAGTAATACTTTCTGGATCTTTAACTCCTCTTATGGGAATCTCTAGTGGAGATTATATCCAGGTGAAATTCGACAGGATAGGAAGTGTTTCTCTGAATATTATATAAGAAAATAAGAAGAGATATTTTAATGAATATCTCTTCTTATTTTTATCATTACTATTTCCACAATAACCCACCTATTTTCTATAAGTACTATATAAAATGTATCTAGTTTTCTTATATAATAAGACCTAAACATTTAATTTTCAACCCTAAAATATTATAAAAGTAAATTTATTATATTGAAAAAATAAATAAAAATTATATATTTTTATTATTAAATTTAAATTTACTATAATCTTTACATAGGTGTTTCAAAGTGTTAAAATGATAATTAACAAATAAATACATCTCCGAGCTTTAAAACCTAAGATTAAAATTATGGTTTTACTGCCGATAG
>DPPH01000262.1:8767-11744 GCA_003539375.1 Clostridiales bacterium | reverse complement strand
ATTCATTAAATAATTAAGAGAAGAGGAGAAATATGGAATTAATAAATTATTACAAATTACTTTCAAAAGAATACCCTAATATTGATGCTGTAAGTGAAGAAATTATTAATCTATCAGCCATATTAAATCTACCTAAAGGAACCGAACACTTCATGACAGACTTACATGGAGAATTTGAATCTTTTAATCATGTGATTAGAAATGCTTCAGGAACTGTAAAAAGGAAAATTGATTTAACTTTTGGTGATACTCTTTCAGAAAAAGAAAAAAAAGATTTGGCTTCGTTGGTATATTATCCGAGAGAAAAACTTAATTATTTTAAAAGTAAAAACTTAGTAAATGATAAGTGGTATGAAAAGACAATTTACAATCTAGTTTTGTTAATTAGAAAGGTATCTTATAAATACACTAGATCTAAGGTTAGAAAGGCACTTCCTGAAAGTTTTGATTACATAATAGAAGAGTTAATGCAGGAACAGGAAGAGCTAGAAAGTAAACGAAAGTATTTTGCTAATATAATAAAGACTATAATAACTACTCAGAGAGCAGATGATTTTATAGTTGATATATGCGATACGATTGTTAGACTAGTTGTCGATAGACTACATATAGTAGGGGATATATATGATAGAGGACCGAGTGCTGAATTAATTATGGAAGATATTATAGCCCATCATAATGTAGATATACAATGGGGAAATCACGATATTATATGGATGGGTGCTGCAGCCGGATCTAAGGCTTGTATTGCTAATGTAGTAAGGATAGCACTAAGATATGCTAATATGGAAACTCTTCAGGAAGGTTACGGTATTAACCTTATGCCTTTAGCAAGACTAGGTCTTGATGAGTATATAGATGGAGATTTGGGTTGTTTCCAACCAAAACTAGAGGATGAACATAACTTGAAAGATAAGGATGTAAACTTGATAGCAGCTATGCAGAAGGCTATGGCTGTAATACAATTTAAATTAGAAGGACAGATAATTAAAAGAAATCCAGACTTTATGATGGAAGATAGGTTATTACTAGATAAAATGGACGTAGATTTCAAAAATGTTCAGGTAAATGGCAAGAAATATCCTATGAAAGACAATTATTTTCCAACGATTAACTTGGAAAACCCATATAAACTAACTAAAGAAGAAGAAGAAGTAATTAATAGTTTAGAGTACAGTTTTAGTCAATCGGAAAAACTTCAAAGACATGCTGAAGTAATGTATTCTAAAGGTAGCGTTTATTTAAAGTGTAATGAGAATCTCCTTTATCACGCTTGCATTCCTATGGATAAAAAAGGTGAGTTTCAAAAATTTAAATATAAAGAAAAAGAATACGCTGGTAAAAATTTATGCGACTTTTTTGATTCTAAGTTACGAGAAGGATTCTTTAACAAAGAAAATAAAAATAATCAAGAAAACCTAGATATTATATGGTATACATGGTGTGGACCTATATCACCTTTATTTGGCAAAGATAAAATGGCTACTTTCGAAAGATATTTTATATCTGATAAAGATACTCATAAAGAAACATATAATGATTATTTTAAATATAGAGACCAAGTTGAAACTAGTAATAAAATACTAAAAGAATTTGAGGTATCAGAAGATAGAGGAAGAATAATTACAGGACACATCCCTGTGAAGGCGAAAAAAGGAGAAAGTCCAGTAAAAGCTGATGGCAAATTGTTTGTTATAGATGGTGGATTTTCCTATCCATATCAAAAAGTTACAGGTATAGCGGGATATACATTAATATATAATTCTCAGGCTATGATATTAGTCTCTCACGAACCATTCGAAACACATACTGCTACCATATATGAAAATTTAGATATGGTTCCAAAAGAAGTATATGTACATGATGAGCCAAAAAGAGTTATGGTTGAAGATACAGACGATGGTAAAGATATTAAGGCAACAATAGAGATACTTAAGGAACTCCTTCAAGCATACAGAAAAGGTTTAATAGAACAAAAATAAATTTAAATATAGGTTTATAAAAAGAGGTGTTGTATGGATATAAAGAAAAATATTACTTTCGATGATTTCATGAAATTAGATATAAGAGCAGGGCAGATAATCAAGGGAGAAGTGTTTGACAAAGCAATTAAACCTGCTTATAAACTTTGGATAGATTTTGGAAAAGATATTGGTATAAAACAATCTAGCGCTCAATTAACGGAAATTTATGAATTAGAAGAGTTAATAGATAAGCACATTCTTGCAGTTGTAAATTTCCCTCCAAAACAAATTGCAGATTTCTTTTCTGAAGTTTTAGTACTAGGATTATACACAGACCAAGGAGTAGTCTTAGTTGAACCGGAAAGAGAAGTAAAAAAGGGAGATAAATTAGGATAAAATAAAAATAGGCCATGAAATACAAGCCTTTCATGACCTATTTTTTTAGCAGTCTATTTTATCAGTAACGATAAAATTTTTATCTTTTAACACACATAAAGATTTATCTAAATTATCATCAGAAACTAAAACAATTGGTCCGGTACAGCCCATACCGCTTTCAGCATATATATTTTCCTTCCACAAACATTTTACTGCTTCATCAAGGTCCATTATATCAATTCCTGATATTTGAGCAGTCACTACTTCTTTTTCAGGTTCTTTTATATCCTGATTTTTAGTATTTTCTATTGGGGAGATGGATTTAAAGATGCTTTTTAAACCGGCTTTGTTTGCTTTCGTATATTCTTCTTGAGAAACATCGAAGAGATTACCCTTAACTAGAGATAAAGAGTATTGAAAAGCATTTGAAACAACCGGAGCTCCAGAAGCTCTAGAAAGAATAAGAATATTCTTATTATAATCTTCACCTATTCCAGGTCCGTATCCAAATCCTGATGCTTCGTAGCTACCACCTGTGGTAAAAGAAGAAAACATCTTCATCAAAATATTGCCTGTTAAAGTATCTGTAACCATGACATCAACTGAACCTGTTAGCAAATCATTACCTCTCATGA
>DPPH01000262.1:6916-8408 GCA_003539375.1 Clostridiales bacterium | reverse complement strand
GCCTTAGCAGCTATGATACCATTTATAGTATTTTTAACCATTGCTTCTACCCTACTAGTCGATGTAGTTCCTGTTGTAGTAGCAATAAACATTTCTTTTCCTAAACCTGGTGTCAACACCTTACCTACCGTAGAAACACCAATTGGAAAACTATAGTGCATTGTAATACATGAGCTTAAATAACCACTTTCCAAAAGATCTTCCATTTTTTTATTCATGAGATCTTCACTATCTGCTTTTATTACCTCAAGATCAGTTTTTACTTCCGGGCCTATCAGTACGACGTCGATATTCTCGTTATTTCTTGAAGCTATTTCCGCACCTTGGACTAAATTGTCAATACCGTGTTCACTACCAATGGTAGTAAGACCTATTTTTATTTTTTCGCAGCATCTTCCAGAATTGATACTTTCTGCAATATCAACTAAAACTTCGCCAATAATTTTTTTAGTATCTTTAGAATCTAGCATAGAATCCTCCTAATCATTTATAAGATGATTTCCAAAATCTTTCATAGCTTTTGCTATTATTGATTTTATTTCATCTCTTGATACTGACTTTTCTTCTTCAACGACTCCTGGGTTTCTTTCTATTACGACGGATACTCCATCGAAAAGGTTAGTCATTCTACCTAAGAAAAGGCTTCCCTTTCCTACTATCATAGCCCTATTTAAACTACCTTCAGTTAAATCTTTCAAAGCAAAACCTAAATAAGGGACTCCTGATGGAATATGCCCTTGAGTAGGAGCCCATCCAGGCATTCCGTGCTCATTAACAAAGTTCAATAAGTCTTTCTTTTCAATATCTCCTCTTTTAACTCCTAAAGCTCCAATCATTTTATAATTAGAAGCTGGAACATCACCAGCACCAGCAGGTTTAGTTATATCCGGGTTTTGCATTTCTACAGAGTACTTATCGATATCGGTTATCTTCATATTAGCTTTATCAAGAGGCTTGGTAATAAGGGATGTTATTACTGCTTGAGGAGAAGAGCCAGTACCTACCGTATGTTTCCCTACTAAATCCGTTCTTATAATAGGGTTGATTCCATCGTTATCACTTATAAGTACAGCAAATCCGCCTAAAACATCTTCTAAAATAGGTAAATCCTTTTTCACATGGTCTTTTCCATTCATACCTAATTTTGCAGTAGCACCTCCAGCTACAACGACTACATTTTGATATACACCAGATTTTACTAAAGCGGCAGCTTGAATTAAGGCATGGGTTGGTGCTGCACAAAAACCTCTTGTATCCGATCCGGTAGCATTTGCAGCTCCTGCTAATTCGGCAATGGCTTTTGCAAAATTTCCTCCGCCTCTTTGATTCATGTCTCCGCAGGCTTCTTCAGAGCATTCTATTACATAATCAATGTCCTCGGCTTGTTTATTAGTGTTGTTTAGTAAATGGGCGAAAGCTAGATATCCTGAAGCTTTAACTACTAAATTTTCAAACATAATGTGAGAAGTCAGATTTACATCTATATCATGGG
>DPPH01000262.1:0-6614 GCA_003539375.1 Clostridiales bacterium | reverse complement strand
ATTTTTTTCTATTTCATTTTTTATTTTTTCTATTTCATTTCCTTCGCCTAACTTATAAACATCTTTACTTAATAACTTATGAGAAGATAGTTTGTTTTTAATGTCATTTGTAAAAGATTTTTCAAGTAAGACTAAATTAAAAGAATCGGATATTTTCAATAATCCAATAAATTCATCTTGTGGCATAATTTCTCCGAATTTACCGTATCTTTCTTTTGTATCTGAATTTAGATCATACCAAGGCAACTTTTTGTCTCTTAAATCTGAAGGATTCATGTTACCTATATAAACTTGATTGGGTATATAGTTTAAAACTTCTTCATATTTTCTTATATGTGAAGGAATTTTCCTTAAATACTCCGAATCAGGATTGGATAATCTTTCTGTTGTTTGTGTTGTACCGTTATGAATTACCATATCAGGAGTATTTACTAAAATGTAACTTGCACTATTTAATACTGGATATTTCATATGATCCTCCCATTTCTTATTGATTATTTAAATTATTTTATAAAACAAATGGGTGTAAAACACCCATTTGTAGAAATCTATATTAACAATATTTACAAAATTCTTTTCTTATATCAGTCATTTCTTCAACGATTTCTTCGATGTTAAGAACCATCTCCATCATTCCTATCTGATCTTCGTAAATATCTTCATCAACTTCATTTTTAAATTCTGGTTCACAACAATGAAATACACTTAGTCCCAACTGGACTCCTGTCAATGGACCTGCGAAAGTTGGATCTCCTGCTGTAACTGTTTCAGCAGCTAAACCAGCTGCCTCTCCTTCAGCTGCTCCTAGTATTACTACTAGATTTTCAGCTCCGTATTCGTCAGCAAAATCCTTAACTCTTTTTTGATTTTCTAAGTCCATTGCACCCGCAGCAGTTCAGACAAAGCATTCTGTAGATGAAAAAACCACTTCAGCACTTGTTGATTTAAGACATTCTTCGATAGCTGGACCTGGTACACCATCTCTATCTCCGATAACAACAACCTTTTTGTTATCAAGTAAACTCATTTCTAACACATCCTTTCTAAATTTATTTAAAAGCTTAAGCTTTTATATATGTTTTTTTATTGCTTCTTCTATATATTCTTTATTTGCATTATCTCTATTTACTTCTTCAATTTTTTCGCCATTTCTGTATAGGATTATTGTCGGTAATCCTAATACTCTTTGTGAAATTGCTAATCTTCTTGCCTTTGAAGTGTTAAGTTTTGAGAATTTTATTTCATCTCCGTATTTTTCACTCAAAGCTTCTATATCAGGCATCAACTCTTTACATGGTTCGCAGGAATCTCCCCAAAAATCAACTAACACGAGACCTTCAGCATTTAATACTTCTTCTTCAAAATTTTCTTTATTTAACTCTAACATACTAAACCTCCTAATTTTATTGAAATACTGTTTGTTCAGTTATTTCTGTTTCTAAAGCTTTAATAGCATTTTCAACTATTCCTCTTCTTAAATCTTTTTCTTCCTTTTCAGTAAGGGAAGGGTTCCCTAAAGGGTAAGGTATAGCAATGGTTGGAATGATTCTATTAGCCCCAACAGTTTTGGATATAGGAACTATTGTACATAAATGGGCTACTGGCATCCCTGTTTTTTCTATTTCTTTAACCATAGTTGCACCGCAACGTGTACAGGTACCTCAGGTTGATGTTAGAATAACTGCATCTACTCCATCAGATATTAATTCTTGGGCTATTTCAGCTGCAAAAGCCTTAGCATTTGCAACAGCAGTCCCATTTCCTGTAGTAGTATAGAAATAGTTGTGTAACTTGCCAATCCTATTTGATTTTTCCATATCTCTTAATACATCTATAGGAATAACTCTATCGGCATCTTCATTTGCATAAGATGGATCATATCCACCGTGAGCAGTTTCATGGTCTTCGCAGGTTAGATTTTTAAACCTACTAATGTCATATTTGCCGTATTTGGAAGCACTGGAAGCTTCTATATGATCTGGATTGTTTATAGGAACTATGCCACCAGAAGTTACTATAGCTATTTTTGCCTTGCTCATATCTTTAATAGCTGGACTTGGTGGAACTCTGTCAAACTCAGGCATTGGAAACTCTGTCGTAAATTCTTCTTTTTTAAGTTTTTTGATAAGCATATCTACAGCTCTTTCAGAACCTCTTTTTTCAACGAATATATTTTTTCTTAAACCTCTTTTGATATATCCTTCTTCTGAAGGAGATAATATTTCTTCATTGTTTAGAAGCTTCAATCCAAATGCTGACATTGATTTCACTGCTTTTCTCATTCCTGCTGCTGAGTTTTTAGTCTCTATGATGTAAATATTCTTTTTGTATGAATCCACACCAGGATTTTCTATGTACATTCCTGTAATAGATTTTATTCCTAGTTCTTTTTCTACATAAGAAGCGATATCTCCACAGGCCATGCCGTACCTTCCAGCATTAAAAGCAGGACCTGCTATGAATAAGTCTGGGTTTTCTTCCTTTACCATTGAAAGAATTTTATTTTTTGCTTCTTCCATATTTTCATTGTAATAGGAATCTCCGCATATTATTGTAGCAGTAATTTCAGCCTCACTTTTTAAATTACCTTGAAAAGCTTGACCTGGACCTACAAAACCTTCTCTTTTTTCTGGCTCATAATTTGCCATATCTTCTCCACCGATACCTGCATAAAACTGATTGATATAGTGGACAATTTTATATTTTGACATTATATCCTCCTTTCTAATACTCTCTTGCAGTTAGTTTGTTAAAACCTAATTCGTTTGTAGCACCTATGATAGCTTGTAATTCTACAGTTATGCTTCCATCTTCTGTCATGTTACCTTCAAAACCACCGGCAATTTTATTCACATAATCGATATGACCGATTATTTTGTCCATAGGAGGAAGTGTTATCAACTCATTTGCATTTCCACCGGTAATAACAGCATTAGCTTTTTCGTCAGCATCTGCCAAAGATTGTGAAGCACCGTCTCTTCCTGCATATTCATCAGTTATAATTACCGTGTCAATTCCTTTTTCCTCTATTTTTTTACAATTCATTATCAAATCTGTGTCTGGATTACCAAAACCTTCTTGTGATACTACCACACCGTCAACTCCCAGAAAATCTGCCAGTTTAGCAGTCCAGTTTGAAGCTCTTTCTTTATCAGCTAAATAAACATTTTCATTTGTAATTATTACACCAATAAAGTTTATATCTTTACCGTGTCTTTTATAAAGATCGTGAACGACACAGTTATTTTGGTGGTGGTAAGTCGTATTTTTATCACAGGCAGAAACACAGTTTCCGCTTATTATAGCACCATCCATAATTTCCGTAGGATATATTAAAGTTGGGATTATCTGTTTAGCATCAACACCGTATACATAAGTATCGTGAAGAAGCCCTTGACTCTGAAGCATTTGAACGTAAGCAACAGATGGCAACCCTTTAAATTCTTCTTTGCTCTTCATTAATGGAAGAGTTTCATAAGATTCAATATTGTCTGGCTCTATATCTCTAGCTAATTCTCCTAAATATGTTGCAGTTTTTAATCCTGCCATTCTAACAGCTCTTTCATAAGTATGGGCTTTGATATCATCAGCCTTTTCACAAGATAAAACTAAATTATATGTCTGTGAAAAAGGAGTGTATTGAGCACCTTTGCCCGACATATCTATGATACCTTCTTGAAATCCTACAATTTTTCCTGTTGTAACAACAGCAGCTCCTTTTAAAACGTTAGTTCTTCCGGTACCAACAGTTTCATCTTTGGAGATAACTCCTGGAAAAACTCCTCCGTCACCGGATACCTTAACTCTCGGTTCTACTACATCCTTAACAGGAGTGATTCTTGTGCTTTCTCCCGGCTTTGCAATATCAATTTTTACCTCCTTTATATGCTCATCTTCAAGTATTAGATTTTCTATTTCTTTCTTGTTTACATATAAAGTACTACCTTTAACTCTTGATTCATTAGAAAATTGGATATCAGTAATTTCTATATTACCTAATTCTAACTTCATGATTCACCTCCATGGTTTTTATGTAATAAACTTTTATAAAAGCTTATTAATAACGTTTTCAATTAAACTTAAATCGATTTCCATAAAATCTTTTTCAATATCTGCTGGATATTTTTTTTGGTTTTGTACAAATTTCTCTGATGTTTCTATACTTTTTTCAATTATAGAGAGAGATTCTAAATTTAAATCTTTGGATTTACTGCTGATCAATAAAGTTTTAAAAGGAGTTTCGTTTGGTTTTACACTCCCGGACAAGGGATGAGTAAGTAATTCGTGTCCCTTATGAACATAATCTCTAGTTTTTTTCAAAATGCCTTCATAAGAAATTTCTTGATAATCAATGTCATAATCCTCGCTATATAAAGAATAAACTAAGGGATTATTTGTTATTATTTTAACTTTCATAGGCTCCTCCTAACAAAAAAAGGTAGCAAGTATATACTTGCTACCCTGTTATTAACCTGAGAGTTTCTCTTAATAGATTGCTCCTTCGGTGCTTACGCTTTTCAGAGTTTTGTCCACAAACGGTTCATTTACCTGAGATCATCCCTTTTTAAGTATTTTTCAAAAAGGTTACTCCTTCGGTGTCGTATTACTACGAACTCTCCCGCCTGCTTCATCCAAATATTTAATTAACTTGATAATATATTAACTAACTTTAAAAGTCAACCCTTTTTTTAAAATTTATAATTATTTAATAATTAATAAAATCAAATTTATAAGAAGAGAATTAAATTATTCTAAAAAAAACATATACTATGATATAATAAAATAGGATTTCATTTTATATTAGTGACAAATTTAAGATTGTAAAGAGGTGTAATTATGGATGGTAACAATAATAAAATCAAAAACTTAGTAAATTATGCAAAAGGAATACATGATAAAGAAGATGGTAAAGAACTATATTTGAAATATAGGGAAGATATAGAAAAAGTAACTCCCCAAGAGGCTTTTACAGTTTTTAATACTCTTTTAAAAGATGGTTTAAAAGCTGAAGAAATTCTTGTTTTTTTAGACAAAATAATAAACGTATTCTATAAAAGTCTATCTACCTATGAAATTAAAAATACAGAAAACTATAAATTTTTAAAAGATTTAATTGATGAAAATAAAGGCCTAATTCAAAAAACTAATGAGATAAAAAAACTTATAAAATTAGATGGTATTAAAAACAACAGGGAGATACTAACTAAAAAGATAGAAGAGTTAAGAGAATTTAACCATCATTATGTAAAAAAAGAAAATATTCTCTTTCCTTATATGGAGAAAACAAAGGATGATTTTCAAGGAGTATCAATCATGTGGGCTCTTCATGATGTTGTCAGAGATAGAATTAAGAACACATTAGAACTTTTAAATGATGAAAGAACCTTAGAAGAAGATTTAAATATCGAGTTAGGTAGGTTGTTTTTTTCAATGTTGGGATTAAAAAATAAAGAAGAAATCATACTTTTTCCCGCAGCAGTAGAAACTATAGACAAAGAAACCTGGGAAAATATGTATATACAAAGCTTTGATTATGAATTTCCTTTTATTGAAAAAGAAGTTGATATAGATTTAAAATTAAAAAAAGATAATTTAAATAATTATACTATAAAGACAGATACAGGAGAACTAGGTATTGATGAAGCTTTAATGTTATTTAACAATCTTCCAGTGGATATAACCTTTGTTGATGAAAATAATAAAGTTAGATACTTTAATAAAGCAAAAGACAGATTTTTCCCTAGGTCACCGGCAGTAGTTGGAAGAGATGTTAAAAACTGTCATCCGCCGGAAAGCGTCCATGTAGTAGAAGAAATAATTGAAAGCTTTAGAGAAGATAAAGAAGAATCAGCCAGGTTCTGGATAAATTTAAAGGATAAAACTATTTTGATTCAATATTTTGCACTAAAAGATTCAGAAGGTAAATATAGGGGTGTTTTAGAAGTAGGTCAAGATATAAGTGAAATTAAAAAATTAGAAGGAGAGAGAAGGCTTCTTAAATGGAATAAAGATTAGGATTAAACCAAAAAATAGGAGGGTAAAATGAAGATATTAGTTTTAACCGGGAGTCCACACCACAAAGGTACAACTGCATATCTTGCTGATAAATTTTGTGAAGGAGCTGTTGAAGCAGGACATGAAGTACATAGGGTAAATACTGCAAAAATTGACGTAAAACCCTGTCTAGGATGCGATTACTGTAGAAGGAACGATGGGGAATGTGTATATAGTGATGATATGCAAAAAATAATACCATACCTACTTGAAGCAGATGGAATAGCATTTGTAAGTCCATTATATTATTTTGGTATCACGGCACAAATTAAAAGAGTAATCGATAGATTTTATGCTGTAAATTCAAAATTGAGGAGTAAGGCAAAGAAAACTTTTTTGATTTCTGCTGGTTCAGATGAAGAAGCTTGGGCTATGGAATCTATTAAACTTCACTTTAGAACTATGTGCAGGTATCTAAACTGGCAACCATCGGGAGAACTTTTAGTCCTAGGTGCAGCTACAAGAGAAGATGTAGAAGGAAGCATATATTCCCAAGAGGCTAAAGTGCTGGGTATGGAAGCATTTTACAAATAATCAAATTAAAAGAATAATTATAAATA
>DPPH01000123.1 GCA_003539375.1 Clostridiales bacterium | reverse complement strand
TGTCACCTCTTATTGCAAATGATTTGCATTTGTATTATAATTTAATTATAATTTAAAGATGATTTTATTTCAACTAAATTTTGGAGGATTGTTATGAATTTAGATGATGTTTATGGTATTTTAAGTAATAATGGTTATAAACTTACTAAACAAAGAAAAATTTTATTAGATATATTAATAAAGTATCCTAATTTATTTCTTTCTGCTGAAGATATCCAGAAAAAAGCTGAGTATAAGAACTTCCATTTAGATTTATCAACTATATATCGAACTATAAATATTTTTGATAATGTTAATCTAATATGTAAAACTCAAAAAGATGGTTCTAATTTATATAAAATCAGAACTACAAAGAAGCATCACCATCACTTAATCTGCAAAAAATGCGGAAAGGCTGTATCTTTTGATTTCTGTCCTTCAGATATTTTCAATCACATAGCTGACAAAAATGGATTCGTTCTAGTAGAAGATAAAATCGAATTATATGGTTATTGTAATAAATGCAGCAATACATTATAATTAATATTTAGGAGGTGGTAAAATGCCATTTATTAACATTAAAACTTATGATAATAATATGACTTTAGACTTAGATTTTGTTGCTCAGGAACTTTCCCAAAAAACCGGTTTGGAAATCAATAGAATAATGATGATAAAAGACATTATAGATGATGATAAGTTTTTTAAAGGGTCAGAAGATAAAAAACCATTAGTTACAATAAATATTTCAAAACGTAACGGTAAGGAACTAATTCAAAAAATAATAAAATCTATCGCTGAAATTTTAGGTGAAATTTATAGAATCCCATCAAAAGATATTATCATTTTATGCAACGTTATAGACGAAGGTTATGTTTTCGTTAACGGCGATTTTGTATAGTAAAAACACATAATAATACCACAGCTTTTGCTGTGGTATTTATTTATATTTATTCTTTTAATTTATGTCCACAGTTTTGACAAAATTTAGCTTCTTGAGGGTTTTTCTCCCCACAGTTTGGACATGTGATTTCTTCTGATTCATCATTTACTTCTTCTACTTCTTGAACCTCTTCCTTTTCTTCTAGCTCCTCTTCAACTTCTTTTTCTACATTTTCTTTTCTTTCTTCTTTTTCTTCGATTTGTTTTTCAATTTCCATAATTGATTCAAATTTTAAGTTGAGTATTTCCTCGTCTAGATTGCCTTCTTTTAACATATCGTATGTTACTTTTCCAAGTTCATTTATTTCATTTTTTTTATCGTTTTTTAAAGACATAATCTGAGTTTGAAGTTTAGTCTTTTCTGCAATTTCTGCTGATTTTCTACTGGCCTTACTTACACCTTTATCTATGTTTTTCTTTAATTTGTCAAAAAAATCGCTCATATAATCTCCTCCTTTTGACTCTTTTCTTTATTATATAATATTTTGGATTCTAATACAATTATATTGTAAATATTCAATTATTTTTAAATTAATTCAATATCTCATATAATAAACTTTTAAATTTTTCATCATCTTCACTAGATCTTTTTGAAGGACCTTTTGTTCTTCCACCTGCTTGTCTGATTTTACGACCAATGTATCTGCTGTGAAGTAAGTTATCAATATTTTTCTGAGTATATAAGAATCCTGAAGGATTAATTACAGCTTTTGCCCTATTTAAAACGAGACTTGCTAATCCATAATCTTGTGTTACAAGTATGTCTCCTTTGTTAAATAACTCTACTATTTTAAAATCTGCTGAATCCTGTCCTTTTGATACTCTTACTACATCAAACTCTCCTCTTATGTCGTGATCGTAACTTGATACTACTATTATATTAATATTTTTTTTATTAGATAATTCTTCACATATCCTTCTTGCTTCTTTTGGTGTCCCGTCACCATCAATTATAATTTTCATATTTTCTCCTATAAAAATAAGTGTTGATTTCTCAACACTTATTATATCATATATATTTTTTTATAGTTCTAATTTATTTTTTAGTGGGTTAATAAGTATCAAAGCTATGATAATTCCAACAGAAAATTGAAGTATGTTAAATGGTATGTAGTATAAGGGAGATAGGATATTTCCATATAGTATAAAAGCTTCGTATAGATAGTATCCACCTACCATAACTAATCCACCTAAAACCATATAAATTATTTTGCCTTTAATACTTTTAGATTTAGCTTTTGAAACTATCAAGGCCATTAATCCCTTTAATATAAAAGTTGCTGGTATATAGATCGGATAACCTATCATGTCTGCTAAACTGGAGCCTATAGCCCCTGCCGAAAAAGCATATACCGGTGGTAATAACAACCCAGATAAAAATACTGCTGCATCTCCAAAATTTAAGTAACCCTGCCCAACAGGTATCTTAACTACCATTGTTGCTACGAAAACTACTGCTGCCATAAGTGCCGTTGTGGTTAATTTCTTTGTATCGTAATTTGCCATAGTAATTCTCCTTTTCTTTTTTCTAATTATAGGATACAATATATTTGTACCTTTATAAAGATACAGTTTTTAACTTTCTAAAGGGTACAGATTGGAGGTTATTATGATTTTAACTTTTTTTGCCGATAAATCAAAGGATAAAACTATTTATATGCAGCTTTACGAATACATCAAGGACGAAATAATTAAAAATAATATTAAAGACGGAGAAAAGCTCCCTTCAATTAGAGAGTCTGCTAAAATGTTTAAATTAAGTAAAACAACTATTGAAAATGCATATTTTCAGTTGTTAACAGAGGGATATATAGAGAATATACCTAGAAAAGGATATTATGCTGTACACCTTTCAAGCTTGCAAATAGAATCAGAATACAAACCACAACCATCCCCTGTAAAAAACCTCGAGTTAAATATGGAAGAGCATCACTTTAAAAATGAAGATGTAGACCACACCACCTTCGATGTAAAAGATTGGAAAAAATTATACAATAGGATTTTGTTTAATAAGGAGATAGAGTTGTACAGCTCTTCTGATTATCAAGGAGAAAATGCATTGAGAAAAGAAATATCTGAATTTACTAATTTAGCTAGAGGAACTAATTCTGTGCCTGAGCAGATAGTTATCGGTGCTGGAGTACAGTATCTTATAGGAATATTAGCCGGAATAATTAGAGAGGATTTTAATAATGCTGGAGTGGAAAGCCCAGGTTACGAAAAAGCTCGGTATATATTTGAAGATTACAACTTTAATACTTCTGAAATTTCAGTTAAGGAAGACGGTCTTAACATGGAAGAGTTATATAAATCAAAATCCGATGTAGTCTATGTAAGTCCATCCCATCAGTATCCCACTGGTAGTCTTATGCCTATAAAAAAACGTCTCCAACTTTTAAATTGGGCTAAAGAAGAAGATTCTTTTATCATTGAAGATGATTATGATAGTTTGATAAGACATGAAAGCAAACCCGTTCCTTGTCTGCAAGGCTTAGATAAACATGACCGGGTGATATACTTAGGGTCTTTTTCTAAAATACTTCTTCCTTCTCTTAGAATAAGTTACATGATTTTACCTATTAGACTACTAAGAAAATACAATGAAATAAAAAGCAGGTATACTCAAACTTCATCTAAAATAGAGCAGATGTGTTTGAGTCTATACATCAAGGAAGGATATTTACAAAAACACATTAATAAAATAAAAAGAATATATAAAAAAAAGGTTGGTTTAATACAAGAATATATTAAATATTACCAGGGAAATAATATAGAAGTTCTCAGTGGCGACTCAGGTCTGCACCTAGTTCTCAAAGTAAAAACAAAAATATCTTCAAATTCTTTAAAGAAAAAATTTGAAGATAAGGGTATTTTAATTAGAATTATTGAGAAAAACAATTCTTCATATATAGTTTCTTTAAGCTACAGTGGTCTTGATTTTAATGATATAGAAGTTTTCAAGAACCCCATATTATGACTCTTCTTTTAAATCCATTTCTATTCCTTTTTTCTCAAGCTTTTCTTCTATATCTTCCTCGATTAAAGTCTTTATAAGTACAACTGTAGGTACTCCTAATATCATTCCCAGGGGACCTGCAGCTACTGCACCTACAGTAACAGCTGTAATTACCCAGAAAGGACTTACACCAATAGCACGACCAACTATTTTAGGGTCCAGAATATTGCCGTCCAACTGCTGTACTGCTAATATTATTATCAAAGCAACTAAGGCTTTCGGTGGGTCTATAAAAAGAGCCACTATGATAACTGGTATGGATCCAAAGAAAGGACCAAAATAAGGTATCATATTTGTAAATCCTAGTATAGCTCCCATTAATGCAGCATAAGGAACTCCAAATATTGTAAATAAAATAATAATAATTATACCAACAATAAATGAATCTAGTATCTTTCCATTGAAATAACTTTTAAATATTTTATTTCCTTCTCTAAAGGCATGAAGTATTTTTTCAGCTCTTTCTTTTTCAAAATATGCTCTAGTAAACTTTCTGGTTCTATTTAACAAATCTTCTTTTTCTATAAGCATGTATATAGAAATAATAAAGCTTGTAAAACCTGCCAGGATACTCTCTCCTGCATTTCTAACTAAACCAGCTCCGTATTCAGATATGTATTTAAGACCATTATATATCTGATCTGATAGTTCACTGTTTAACTCACCGGTAGAATCTGTTAGGTAATTTAAGATGTTTCTAATCAATTCACTTTCAGAATTATTTTTTAAATTGTTTAGGGTTCTATTAAAATCAAAATTACCATTTACTACAAAGTTGAAAACACTATTAAAGTTTTCGATTATTATTGGAACTAAAAAGGAAATCAATACTGATATAAGGCTTAATATTAAAAAGTAGGTTATAAAAATACTAAAATTTCTACTTAATTTAATACGTATATCTAAAAATTTTACAACAGAATCCAGTATATAGGCTATGGCAAAAGCAAGGAGTACGGGTTTTATTATTTGAACAACTCTATAAGCTGCATTATTTCTGAAAAATAAAAACCCAATAAAAATAGAAACTATTATCATAGGCATGTACTTTTTTATTATACTTTTTGATGTTTTATCCATTATTTATCCCTACCTTTTTAATGATTATATTATATCATTCATAGATTATCAATTCATTATTTTTTTAATTATATTATTAATAATTGAATTTAACCAGTTATTCATGTAAAATATTGTAGATAAGGAGTGAATGTATGGAAAGAAAAAAGAAACCATTTAAATTAAATATGACTTACTATGTTTTAATAGCCTTTAGTCTAATACAAATAATATTTGGATTGACTCAGGATACACCAAAAGAAATAATCCTAGGTTTACAAAGCATACTATCTAACCCTGATACTCTAGTATCTGATTATATAGGTGTCGGAGGGATAGGAGCATCCTTTGTAAATTCAGGATTACTTACCTTGATGTTTCTATTTATGCTTTACAAAATGAAACATAGAGCTCACGGTGTTACTATAGCTGGAATACTAACTATTTCTGGTTTTGCCCTTTTTGGCAAAAATCTTCTAAACGTTTGGTTTGTAGTATTTGGAGTATACCTTTATTCTAGATATCAAAAGGATAATTTTTCCAAATATCTAGTAGTAGCTCTTTTCGGTACTGCCTTAGCACCGGTAGCTACAGAAATTATTTTCAGTAGTTTACTACCCTATCATTTAAGCATACCTCTCGGAATACTATCGGGAATATTGATGGGCTTTATCCTTCCAGCCTTAGCTACCTCAATGCTTAATTTTCATCAGGGTTTTAACCTTTACAATATAGGCTTTACCTCTGGATTAGTCGGTACAGTATATGTTTCAATATTACGATCCTACGGTTTTGTTCCTGAACCTAGATTTATATGGACAACGGGAAATAATTTTAAATTTTCTATTTTTTTAACAATACTATTTCTTGGATTGATAGTATTTGGAGTTTATACAAGAGATAGAAAACTTTCAGAATTCAAAAATATATTTCAATATTCCGGTAGACTTATTACGGATTATGTTAAACTAGAAGGCCTCCCTTTTACTTTGATTAATATGGGATTAGCCGGTCTTTTATCTTTAGCTTATATACTAATTATCGGTGGTGATCTGAACGGTCCTACAATCGGCGGTATTTATACGATAGTCGGATTTGCTGCGTTTGGTAAGACTCCTAAAACTATAATTCCTATTTTCTTAGGAGTTTCTATTGGAGCTCTAACAAAAACTTGGGGAATAAATGAACCAGCAATTCAATTGGCAGCTTTATTTGGTACTGCTTTAGCACCAATTGCTGGAGAATTTGGTTCAATATACGGAATTTTGGCAGCTTTTGTTCATTCATCGGTAGTATTAAATGTAGGATTTTTACACGGGGGTATGAATTTATACAACAACGGCTTCGCTGCTGGTATAGTAGCTGGTTTTTTACTTCCAATATTTGAAGCCTTTAGAAAGGATGAAGATTAATGAAACATAAAAGAAAAAGAGTAATGAAAATAATAGACGAAATAACAAACTTCTTATTCTTTATCGGGTCTAAGAAGATTAGTATAGATTATGAGGAGAATGACGAAGGCTTTTTAATAACTTTGGAAGGAAACTACAAGAAAGAAAAGATAAAGGAAATCTATAATCTCGTTAAATATTTAAGCTACGAAAAAGAAGAGGAAATGGAAGAGTACTACTGGGAACTTTCAGGAAATTACGACATGGATACTGAGCTGACTCTGGTAGGTATGATGACTGATGATGCTAAAGTATACTACGATGATGAAAAGGTTACTATATTTTTAGTTAGATATAAATAACAACTATAAAAAGGGATAGCTAGTTTTAGCTATCTGTTTCTCTTCTTCTTAAAGTTTTTCTTTTTATTTCGTATAATTTGCTATCACTTTTGCTATAAATTTCCTCTATAGTTTCTCCGTCTTCAGGGTATTTAGCTAAACCCCAGGAAAAACCACATTTGTAGTTGTTTCCCCTTTCTAAATCTATACCACCCTTTTTACATTCATTGTAAAATTCTTTTAAAATTTTTTCTACTTGTTCTTTACTCTTGTTTTCAAAAATAAGAGCAAACTCATCTCCTCCCAACCTTATTGGTTCGTAAGAAGATTCTACTTCCTTTAATTTTTCAGCAAAATTTCTTATTACCTTATCTCCTACCAGGTGTCCGTATTTATCATTAATTTCTTTAAAATTATTCAAATCAAGCTGTGCCATAAAAAACGGCGTCTTGTCCTTAATTTTTTTAGTCAAATAACTGTACATACTATTTCTATTTCCTAATCTAGTTAGATAATCGTGGCTTGATAAAAACTTAATTTCATCAATCATCATGAATCTTTCTAAAATCACCTCTACAATTCCAGCGATATAATCCATAATAGTTTTATGAAAATCAGAGAAAGGTGCTAATTTTGTACTGTCAATATTTATAGAGCCGTAACGCTTTCCCTGTATGAATAGAGGAGCACTTATAGTAGCCCTGATTAATTCTCCATTATCTGTATAAATCTTATTTAAATTTTCATCTTTCTTTGAATTGATTAATTTCATAAGATCTTGAATTATAACTGTGGACCTATAGTTATCTAAACTAACATGAAAGTGAAAAGTTTCTCGAGGTAAAACCTTAACATTTTCTGCTTTTTTCTCTAAACCGAAAAGTATTTTAGGCGTCATATATCCTGTATCTTCATTTAAAAGCAGTATAGATCCACTTCTAGATACATCTAGGATTTCTATAGCGTTAATCAATATTTTTTTTAGAAGTTCTTCTATATCATCATAATGAATTACTTCTAAGGAAGTTTCCAACAAGAAATCTTTAACCTTATTTAGTTTATCAATCTCTTCATTGTTATCTTTTTCACCTAATATGTAAATATTATCTGAAGATATCATATCTCAACTCCACAATCTTTTTAATTTTGTATTAATAAACATATACTATAATATTACCATCAATTTCCATGTTTTTCAAATTAAAAAGCACTTGAATTCTAATAAAAATTCAAGTGCTTTTTTATCATTTTACAACTATATTGTATATTCTTCCTGGAACGTATATCTCTTTTATAATTTTTTTACCTTCTGTAAGTTCCACAATACTTTCATCTTGGTAGGCCTTTTCTTTAACTTTATCCTTACCTGCATCTTTTGATACTTTTACTTTTGCTCTAACTTTACCGTTTATCTGTACTGGAATTTCAATTACATCCTCCACAGTTTTTTCTTCTTCCCATTTCGGCCAGTCAGTTTGGTTTAACATACCATCGTAGTTCTGCTTACTCCATATTTCTTCAGTTATGTGAGGTGCAATTGGGTTGAGAATAACAATAAGGTCTTTAAGTTCGTCTTTTGTTACTTCACCTTTATCGTAAAACTCATTTACCAAGCTCATCATTGCAGCTACAGCGGTATTAAATTTCATATCTTCATAATCTTCAGTAACTTTTTTGATGGTTTTATGCATCCAGGTTTCTAATTCTTCTGAGTATCCTGATTTATCATTTAACATGTCTTGAAGATTCCAAACTCTATCTAAAAATCTCTTACATCCCTTTACGGAACTGTCGGACCAAGGAGCAGGTTTTTCATAGTCTCCTATAAACATAATGTAAGTTCTTAAAGTGTCAGCACCAAATTCATCAATAATATCATTAGGATTAACTACGTTTCCTCTAGATTTGGACATTTTTTCCCCGTCTCCACCTAGAATTAATCCTTGGGCAGTTCTCTTTGCATAGGGTTCTTTTACAGGAACCTCACCTATATCGTATAGGAACCTGTGCCAGAATCTAGAGTATATTAAGTGTCTTGTTACGTGCTCCATTCCCCCGTTGTACCAATCTACCGGTAGCCAGTAATCTAATTTTTCTTTTGATGCTAATTCTTCATTATTGTGTGGATCTATATATCTTAAAAAATACCAACTTGACCCAGCCCATTGAGGCATTGTATCTGTTTCTCGTTTTGCTTGGCCTCCGCATTTTGGACAGGTTGTATTTACCCACTCATCTATATTTGCTAGAGGAGATTCTCCAGTGTCAGTAGGTTGATACTGCTCTACTTTTGGGAGTTCTAAAGGCAGCTCATCTTCAGGTACCGGCACAGAACCACATTTATCACAATGTATAATTGGTATAGGTTCTCCCCAGTATCTCTGTCTGTTAAATGCCCAGTCTTTCATTTTGTAGTTAACAGTTCTTTTTCCTATATTTTTCTCTTCTAAGTATTCTGTGATTTTATCTATAGCTGGTTTAACTCTCATGCCGTTAATAAGTTCTGAGTTAACCAAAATACCGTCTTGAGTATCTGTATAGGCTTCTTTTTCTATATCTCCACCTTTTATAACTTCTACTATTGGGATATTAAATTTCTTAGCAAATTCCCAGTCTCTTGTATCGTGACCCGGTACCGCCATTATAGCTCCTGTACCATAACCCATCATAACGTAGTCTGAAATCCAAATAGGAATTTCTTCATTATTTACAGGGTTTATAGCTTTGATACCTTTTATTTCCACTCCTGTTTTATCTTTTGCTAACTGAATTCTCTCAAATTCAGTTTTCTTTTTAGCCTCTTCCTGATAACTGTGAATTTCACTATGGTTTTGAATTTTATCGTGGAGTTCTTCTAAAAGAGGATGTTCGGGAGCAATTACCATAAAGGTAGTTCCGTATAAAGTATCTGGTCTTGTAGTAAATACTTCGAGTTGCTTCTCAGTGTCCTTTACTTGAAACTTTACTTCGGCTCCATAGGATCGTCCAATCCAGTTTTCCTGTTCTAATTTAATTCTTGATGGAAAATCTACTTCTTCCAACCCATCTAAAAGTTTATCTGCATATTCTCTTATTTTTAAGAACCATACATCTTTTTCAAGCTGAACAACTTCTTCTCCACACCTATCGCATTTGCCATCTCTAAAATCTTCATTAGCCAAAACTACCTTGCATCCACTGCAAAAATTTACATGGGTAGTATCTTTAAAAGCTAGACCTTCTTCGAATAATTTGATAAATATCCACTGAGTCCATTTATAGTATTCAGGTTGAGTGGTGTCTACAGTCCTGTCCCAATCAAAAGAATACCCTATGTTTTTAAGCTGTTGTGTAAAAACTTCAATGTTTCTATCAGTAACCTTTCTAGGGTGTTCGCCAGTTTGTATAGCATAGTTTTCTGTAGGTAATCCAAAGGCATCAAAACCTATAGGAAACATAACATTGTAACCTTCTAATCTTCTCTTTCTAGATATAACTTCTAGGGAAGTATAGGCTCTAACGTGACCTACATGTAAGCCTATCCCTGATGGATAGGGAAATTCTACTAACGAATAAAATTTTTCTTTATCTGAATTGTCTTCAGCCTTAAATGTATTTTTTTCTTCCCAAATTTTTTGCCACTTTTTTTCTATTTCACGGGGATTATATGATTTCATAATTATTGCGCCTCACCTATCTTTATTATTTCTTTTACAGTACATAAAAAGTATTATACCAAAGAGAATCTTATTTTTCAATTATTACTCATATTTAACTCGTCGTTATAAATTGCAAAGTGAATATGATCTTTCCATTTACCATTTATATTTAAATATCTTTTTGAATATCCTTCTTTTTCAAATCCTGCCTTTTCTACTACCTTTATAGAGGCTGTGTTTTCAGGTATAATATTTGCTTCTACCCTGTGAAGCTTGTATTCTTCAAACATTATAGATACCCCTTTTTTCACTGCTTCAGTAGTATAGCCTTTGTTGATTTCTTCTTTATCAAGCTTATAGCCTAAAAAACAGGATAAAAAATTGCCGTATATTATATTGCTAAAGCATATACTTCCAATTGTCCTTTCTTCATCTTCCTTTTTATAAATCCATAACCTTAATTTGGATTTATCTTTTATTTCATGATATTCTTCTTTCAGTAGTTCCTGCTGATATTCATAAGTATAGAATCTTCTTCCTCTTTCAGGTTCCCAGTTATGCAAAAAATCCTTGTTTCTTAAATAATAATCTAAAACTTCCTGGGCCTGGTGAGTTTTAAGAACCTTCAATATAAGTCTATCTGTATGATACACCTTATTAATGCTAATATTTTTTCTTAGTTTTGATAATTCATTTAAAATGTTCATATGTACCTCTCAAGTTTTTATACTATTAATTCTACTATGAATATCACTCTTTATCAATAAAAACTCCCGCCTGGGCGGGAGCTTAAATTTATATGATATTTCTTCTATATTCCGTATATTTACTCCTAATTAAAGTCATCTTATCATTCATTTCTTTTTGTTTTTCAGAAGCTGTCTTGTAATCCTTTAATTTTATTGCATTGTTAATGGTCGTGAAAAGAGAAAGTTTAGACGTGCTGTCTTTCATAAGCTCTACCCTCATAGTATTAATTTTCTCCCAATTAATTACATCCAAATCTGTTGCTAAATCAGTATGTAGTTTTTTGAAACTTCTAAGAATTTCAACATTATTTGGGATAATTCTACCAACTAACTCATTTGCCCACTTATCTAATATAACCATTTTATAGGATTTTATTAAATCTTCAGTAAATGCTCCCTGTTCTTTTAGTAGGTTTACTCGACTTCCACCATTATTTAGGTTTTCTAAATTCTCCCATACCGTTGCAGGAGCTTTGCCGAAGAGTTTATCTCTTTCATCCTGAGTGTAGTGTTCAAAAACATCTTTTTCACTTCTGTAAGCCTTATCTTTTTCAAGGTAAAAAACTTCTTCCCCAGGTTTCTTAGAAATAATTTCTTCTAGTTGCCTTTCCGTTAAACCTTCTTTAATAACGGCGGTTATACCATCTAAAGCGGCTTGATATGCTGCAGCTAAAACTAAGTATGTATTAGACAGAGGATTAGGTGCCCTAAGTTCAAATCTTGTAGCGAGTTTATTATTCATATCTCTAATAACTCCTACTAGAATTGATCTGTTTCTTGAAGGTACTATTTTACTATTTCCTAAAGAGGTTACAGTACATACAGGCGCTTCAAATCCAGGCTTTAGTCTGTTGAAGGAATCATTAGTTGAGGAGACAAAAGGATTTACTATGTCGTAATGTCTAAGTATGCCCATAAGTGCTCCGTAGCCTATTTCGCTTAAAAATTCTTCTTTCATGTCAACAGGTGTGAATAGGTTAATAATCTTACCGGATTTTAACTTTACTGCTGCACCTATGTGTGTGTGTTCACCGTTTCCTGCAACACCTTCAAGGGGTTTAGCCATAAATGTAACTTCTAATCCATGTCTTCTAAAAACATCTTCTATAACTTCTCTAGCTACTATTTCATTGTCTGCAGTTTGAACAGCAGTTGAGTATTTCCAGTCGATTTCGAGCTGTTCCATTACATATTTAAGCTTTCCGGTAGTTCCAACTTTGTTTGCTATCCCACCAACTTCTTTATGACCCATTTCAGGCTCAAGACCGTATTTTTCCAGTTCTTCTATAGATTTTTCCAGTACTGTTCTTACAAGGCCTGTAGTTCTTTTCCAGTACTGCTCTTTTAATGTCTGGGAAGTTGAAAGAGCTTCAATATCCGCTTTATCATCTGGTGTTTGAACCCATAATTCTAGTTCAGTAGCTGAAGTTAATAAAACTTTTTCTATCTCTTCAGAATTAATTCCGTATTTTTCTGCTAGTTCAGGTTTTTCTTTTAATAGCTCTAGTATTCTATTTTCAAAACCTTCTACAGTTCTTTTTAAAATAGATCTTGAACATACCCTTTTGTTGTTGTGAATAAGAAAAGATGGGATTCGAAGAGTTCCTACAGGCTTTCCATTTATATCACAGTAGTAATCGTAATTATAATCAACAAACCATCTTACTTCTTTATCCGGTACTAAGTCTACTCTAGCATTATCTAGGGTTGCAATTCCCTGAAGTTCAACTGAAGACCCATCTGTTTGTATTCCAATATCAAGCATTTCTTTCATTTCTTCAATGAATAAAGATATAGGAATTTTTTCATCTGTTCCGTTCCCACCAATGTCAATACCCATGAGGGATACAAATTTGATTTCAGGGTGGTCTTTAAGTATTTTTGTCAGGTTTTCTTTGTTTTGGTCCTTTGTTTCGATGTAAAATACTCGGTTCATAAATTTATCCTCCTGTTTGAAATTATGCCTAATATCTTACCAGAATATTCGTGTTTTTGCAATAGTTTTATATTGGGAAAAGGTTTTACAATGAAATTATTTTTTAAATTATATTAAATACGAACATTTATATTTAAATATATAGTTTTATTCACTATAGAGTTTCATGAGTTTTTTAAAGGTTTCCCCTATAGGTTCTCTTATAGTTAGGTTGGCGCTGCTATCGTAACTGGTATTAGATTTGTTGATTAAAATTAGGTTTGAACCTTTAAAATACCTAATTAATCCGGCTGCTGGATATACAACGAGGGAACTTCCTCCAACGATTAAGGTGTCGGCTTTCATAATATGGTCTATAGATTCATCAAGGATTTTCGAATCTAATCCTTCACCATATAAAACTACATCCGGTCTTACATTTCCTCCACATTTTTCACATACAGGTACCTCATCTAAACTTTTCATTATATAGTCAAGGGTATATCTTTCTCCGCAGGACATACAGTAGTTTTCATAGACGGAACCGTGTAGTTCTAAGACTTTTTTGCTTCCAGCTTTTTGATGAAGACCGTCAATATTTTGTGTTATAACAGCTTTTAATTTATTCATTTTTTCTAGTTTGGCTAATCCTTTGTGAGCCCAATTTGGTTTTGCTTCTTGATGGATAATATTTTCTTTATGGTATTTATAAAAAAGATCCATATTTTTTCGAAAAAAGTTAATACTTAATATTTCTTCTGGAGGGTGATTGTAAACCTCTTGAGCCTTATAAAGCCCTTCTTCAGACCTAAAATCTGGAATTCCGCTTTCTGTAGATACTCCTGCTCCACCAAAAAAAACCGTATAGGCGCTTTCGTCTATAACTTGTTT
>DPPH01000084.1:951-2627 GCA_003539375.1 Clostridiales bacterium | reverse complement strand
GAATCCCATGTTATTTGGTTCAACACCAAGAATGATATTTTCAAGAACTGTAAAGATTTCAACAAGCTTAAAATGTTGATGTACCATACCTATTCCTAATGCATTTGCATCGTTAGGATTATTGATTTTAACTTCTTTACCATCTTTTCTTATTTTTCCTTTTTCTGCTTGATACAAACCAAATAAAACGCTCATCAACGTAGATTTTCCAGCGCCGTTCTCTCCAAGAAGCGCATGTATCTCACCTTTTTTTAATCTCAAAGTGATATCATCATTAGCTTTTATTCCCGGAAATTCTTTAGTTATATTAAGCATTTCAATAATATAATTTTCCACTTTTACCTCTTCCATTTTTATTTTAGTATACTATTAGTTCTATTATATATTATATTTATTAGTTTTGAAATAAAAAAATGGGAGAAAACTTACGCCTTCTCCCATCTTGACTTCAATCCATAAGGCTAAGGCCAATATGGTAATTTACTATCTAGTTGTTACTGAAACTTTTTGAAGATCTAATTGTTGTGTTAATTCTTCTGCAGTTGCATATCCAGTTTCAGCTTCCACTTCTATTGTTCTTGTGACGTCTATATTTCCATCAGCTAATTCACCAAATATTGCATCGTACTCTTCTTTAGTGAAGTTTTCAAATCTGTCAAAAGCATCTCCGCCTTCTTCGCCCATAACTTCTGTAGGAAGTCCTACACCGTCGTTAGCTGCATTGAAATAAGTAGTTTGTCCCGCATATTGATCAAAATTGTCGTTATATATAGATTCTAATACACTTACAACTGAAGCTGAAAGACCCTTCATTGCTGAAGTTATTACAGTTTCACTGTCGTATCTTTGGTCAACATCTACACCTATAACCTTTGCATCTGCTTCAGAAGCTGCTGACATAACACTCTTACCAACTGATCCTCCACATGCAAATATTACTTCTACGCCTTCTTGATACATTGTCTTTGCAGTTGCTTTGTTTGTATCATTTTCTTCAAAGTTTCCTGTATAGTGATAAGTTACTTCTACTGCACCGTCTTCAAGTCCCAGTTCATCTGCTGCATATTCTGCACCTTGTAAGTAACCGTAACCAAAAGCCTGTACCGCTGGTACTGCCATTCCACCCATAAATCCTAGGTCAGTCATTCCATCTTTAACAGCTGCATAACCAGCTAAAAATCCAGATTCTTCTTCAGCATACATGATGCTTGCTACGTTGTCTTTTGTTTCAAATGTTGAGTAATCTGCAGTATGTGGTGCACCGTCTAGTAAGATGAATTTAACTTCTGGATATTTTGTTTGAGCTTCGTATATAGGTACTTCAAATAAGAACCCTGGAGTAACTACTATCTCTGCTCCACCTTGAACCGCTAAGTCAATAGCTGCTAAGTATCCTGCATCTGAAGCTTCTTCAGGTTTGATGTATGTATGTGATATATCATTTGCTTCTGCATACTCTACAACACCTTCCCAAGCACCTTGGTTAAATGATCTGTCGTCGATGTTACCTTTGTCTGTTATAAGAGCTATCTCGTTGGTATCGTCTCCTCCTGCACATCCAGCTAAGCTTCCTACAACCAACATTAAAGCTAAAGTTAATACTAAAAATCTTTTCATTATATTTCCCCTTTCAAATTTTTATTCATAAAACTTTCTTTACTAATTATACTTCTTTT
>DPPH01000084.1:409-570 GCA_003539375.1 Clostridiales bacterium | reverse complement strand
TCCATTAAATCGGCAAAAGAACTTATATTAGATATTTTCCCATAAGCTCCCCCTAAACTAACCGTTAGCATATATTCTTTTTCCTGATGAGTATAATTTAATTTTAGGTCTTCAACTGCTTTTCGAATTTTATTTCCTAATAAAGTAATATTTTCTTCATC
>DPPH01000084.1:0-167 GCA_003539375.1 Clostridiales bacterium | reverse complement strand
GTATTTCTAAGGAAGTAGATAAATTCTTCACCACCGTACCTTGCAAAGATGTTTTCGTTTTTGCTCTGTATATTGTTAACTGCAAAAGCAATTTGTTTTAAGCAATCATCTCCTTGAGTATGTCCCCAGCAATCGTTGTACCTTTTAAAATGATCTATATCAATCAT
>DPPH01000092.1:2192-3992 GCA_003539375.1 Clostridiales bacterium | reverse complement strand
TGTTAAACAGCAGGCTCTTTTATTTTGTCATCATCTTGAGGTCCATTCATATCCTTGAAATCTCTTATTTGCCGTACAAACATAAATATCGTAAGAATTAAAGTTAGAATATCAGCTATTGGCTGAGCATATATAATGCCATTTAAACCAAAGATATCTGGGAGTATTAAAAGTAAGGGTATCAGGAAATAACCCTGTCTAGCCATAGATAATATCATTGAAGGTTTACCCTTTCCTATTGATTGAAACATAGTGGTAATAATCACTTGAAATCCCATAAAAGGCAGAGCTATCAACATAGCATTCATCATTTTTATACTAAACTCTTGAACAGCTACAACATCAGTGAAAGCAGATACTATAAAATTCTTTCCTAATAGAAATACGGTGAAAAAGAATATAGCAATAAAGGAGGCACCTTTGATTCCAGCCTTTAAGGTATCTTTAAACCGGTCTATATTATTTGCTCCCCAGCTGTATCCTGCTAAAGGTTGAAAACCCGTTGAAAATCCGAAAACAATGAAAAATGCAATAGAAAAAACTCTTTGTGTAAGTCCTAGTCCTGCAATCACAGAATCTCCGTAGACCATAGCAGCTGAGTTAATCATTCCCATTGATACACTTGCAAGCATCTGTCTTGTAAAAGATGGGAACCCTATTTTAAAAATTTCTCCGTATATTTCTTTAGTAGGTTTAAAACATTTAATGCTTACTTCTGCAATACTTTTCTTTTTAGCATAAAAACTAAATAAGTATACAAAAGATACTGCTTTTCCAATTATTGTTGCCCAAGCTGCTCCTGCAACGCCCAAATCAAACACAAATATAAAGATTGGATCTAAAATGATATTAATCCCAGAGCCTATCAAAAATCCGTACATTGATCTCTTAGCGGCTCCTTCCGCTCTAAGTAAATTATTCATAGTCATATTAAGCATAGTAATTGAGTTTGCAACTATGATTATTCGGGTATAACTTAATGCATAAGGCATTATGGTATCAGTAGCGCCAAACATTTTAAGTAGAGGTTGAACATATATAAACATGCCTATAGATACAATAATTGATACTACTAAAGAAGTAAAAAAAGAAGTTGATGTTGAAATATTAGCCTTCTCATAATCTTTCTGTCCCAGAAGTCTCGATAGGTAAGAACCCCCACCTATACCAAACATACCTCCAATAGAACCAACCATCATCATAATAGGAAATGCTATTGTTACAGCACCGAGTGCCGAAGGATCATTTAATCTTCCAATAAAAAAGGTATCAGCCATATTATATATAGCATTGATTAACATTCCTATTATTGAGGGGAAAGCTAATTCAATTAGAGCTTTATTTATTGATTTATTTTCTAGTGTATTAATTCGTTCTTTATTCATGGATGACCTCCGAGTTTAACAACCTACTCAAGTATTTTTTGAAAAACTTAATTCTTTTTTCTTCTTTTTCATAATGCTGATGCATTGAAAAAAAGGAGCCTATTAGAGCATGACTTAAGATTTTATATTCATTTTCATCGTAGTAGTTATTTTTATCAGCTGACTTTAAAAAAACTGCTAACTTTGAATCTAGATAGTCTATCCAATGTCTAAAAAATTCGTCGGAATTGCACTCGGATTTTTCATCTAATATTCTGTGTATAATTTTTTTGGAAAGGTGATTTCGTTTCTTCTTATCTTCTTCCATTACTTCAAAAAATTTGTATACTTTATCCATTGGAGTTAAATCCATATTTTCTATATCATCTAAGCTTTTAAAAGTTTTTTGCCAGCTATCTTTAAGTATAGACATATA
>DPPH01000092.1:0-1959 GCA_003539375.1 Clostridiales bacterium | reverse complement strand
AAATCTTCCTTGCCCTTAAAGTAATTGTATAAAGTTCCTACAGCTACATTAGAATTTTTAGCTATACGTCTCATATCAACATCTTCGTAATTCAACTCTTTAAACAAATTATTTGCTTCCTGAATAATTTGAAGCCTAGTAGTATTGTTTTTTGTCATTGTTACCTCCTCAAATGAACCATGTTCATATTATAATGAACGTCGTTCATTTTGTCAAGAAAAAAATGAGAAGCTACAGTAGCTTCTCAAATATAGACAATTATATGATGTGTCTCACCTTTATGATTCCATCAATACTTTTAATTTTTTCTAAAATATCTTTAGAAATATCTCCTTCGATGTCGATTACATTATAGGCAAAATTTCCTTTGCTTTTGTTAACCATTTCAATAATGTTTATATCATTATTGGCTAAAACAGAAGATAAAGAACTTATCATATGAGGAACATTTTTATTAAAAACAGTTATTCTTTCTGTACCTTCAGTCCTTTCAAGCTGACATTCCGGATAGTTAACAGAATTTGTGATTTTACCTTCTTCTAAGTATTCTTTAAGCTGTTTTACTGCCATTACTGCACAGTTTTCTTCGGATTCATAAGTCGATGCTCCTAAATGAGGTAGGCAAATTACATTTTTATTTCTCAAAAGTTTTTCATTAGGAAAATCTGTTACATACTTTGCCAATTTATTCTCTTTTAAAACCTTTAGTAATGCATCTTCATTGACCAAGCCTCCCCTAGACATATTGATGAGTCGGGCAGTTGATTTCATTAATTGAAGTTCTTTTTTATTTAAAAAGTTCTTTGTTTTATCCATCAAAGGAATATGAAGAGTTATATAGTCGCAATTTTTCAATAAATAATTAAGAGATTTTGCATATTCTACATCCCAAGAAAGGCCGATTGCCTTCTCAACAGATATATATGGGTCGTATCCAATTACATCCATTCCCAGTTTAATTCCAGTATTAGCTACTAATACACCAATTGCCCCTAGACCGATAACACCTAATTTCTTGCCTTTTATTTCAGGACCTTTAAACTGACTTTTGCCTTTTTCCACTTCTTTAGAAACATCACCTTCTAAAGAATTTACCCATTCGATTCCTTCAGTAACCTTTCTAGAACTCATTAAAAGACCTAAAAGAGTAAGTTCCATGACTCCGTTTGCATTAGCACCGGGAGTATTAAAAACTACTACTCCTTTTTCAGTACACTTTTGTATAGGTATATTATTAACACCAGCACCAGCTCTTGCTATTGCTTTAAGTGAGTCTGGTAGTTCTACGTCATGAAGTTTGTAGCTTCTCAATACTATACCCTGAACATCATTTAAGTTTTCTTCCGATAATGTATATTTATTCTTTTCAAATAAATTAAGTCCTACCGGGGAAATCTTATTAAAAGTTGAAATATTATACATTGAATCCACTCCTCTTCCAAAAAAATATTATAGTAATATTAACAAAAATTAATAATTATATCAAGGTTAATTTAGTTATTTTTTTAATAATTATTATTTTGCATTATTTGATCCAATCTAATATAATTGTTTTAGATAAAGAGGAAGGTGAATTATGGATAGACAATACGAACTAAGAAATGACATAGTAAAAGTAATAGCTATGATTACCATGTTTATTGATCATTTAGGATACTATATATTTCCCTACTATTTAAATGAATATTTTATAATATTTAGAATAATAGGAAGATTAGCATATCCTATTTTTGCATATTATCTTGTTTTAGGATTTAAAAGAACATCTAATTTTAAAAATTATGTAACCAGGATGTTTATTTTTGCACTGATTACCCAGATACCCTTTTATTTCTTTACAAGGCAATTATTATATCTAAATGTTATGTTCACTTTCACTTTAGGGTTAATGATGCTGTATTTTTTTGAAAAAAGAAATATACTATGGATAGGTTTTTTTATTATTGCTCAAATATTAAA
>DPPH01000060.1 GCA_003539375.1 Clostridiales bacterium | reverse complement strand
TATGTTCCTCCTATGAGTCATCCTTGGAAAAGAGATTCCTTTTGTAAATTTGTTGAGAGTCAAAAACATTTCGATTATTCTTTTGATACTGTTGCTAATTCTCAAGCTGCTATTTTTAACACCTAGTTTATGCCGCGAAAGCCTCTTTATGTTGAGTAGATGATATGTCATACTTTTTTTAAAGCATCACTTTTCTTGTGATGCTTCGGATGCTTTTTACATATCATCAGAGGCTCAACGTCAAGAGGTCGTGGAATAAATATATCTTTATTTTAAAGCATTGTTTTTCAGTGCTTATGTTTTCATTTTTTTAGGACATTTTCTCATACGGTTGACATAAAATAAGCCCTTTTCAGGGCTTATTTATGGTTATATGTTGATTGCTTCACCGTCTAACTCAGGCTCTGCCTCGGGATCTAAATTTTTAAATGCTGATGTTAGCATCAATTTAATCCTATTAATCTGATTAACTTCACTTGCACCGGGATCGTAATCGATAGGGGCTATATTTGCCTTTGGATAAGCCCTTTTCAATCCCTTGATCATACCTTTACCAGTAATGTGATTTGGCAAACATGCGAAAGGTTGAAGACATAATATATTATTAACACCTTCTTCAAGAAGAGACACCATTTCGGCAGTTAAAAACCAACCTTCTCCTGTTTGGTTTCCTAAAGATAAATGTTCTTTAGCTTTGTTAGCGAGATCTTTAATATTATGAGGCGGTAAAAATCTTTTGCTATTTTTAAAAGCTTCTACAGCTTCTTTTCTATAGTAGTCAAGAAGTTTAACTGCTCCAGAAGATAATATCGAACCCTTCAAATTAGTTTTTATCATATCTTTATGCTTGATTACTGTATTGTATGCTGAATAAGAGAAGAAGTCTAGTAACTCTGGAACTACTGCTTCTGCACCTTCCTTTTCCAAAAGAGTTACTATGTCGTTGTTTGCAGTTGGATGATATTTAACTAATATTTCCCCTACAATACCAACTTTAGGTTTTTTAATACTGTCGTCTATTTCTAGATTATCGAAGTCTTTTATTATGTTTTTTAAATTATCTTTAAAATCGTTAAAGCCACCTTTTTCTAAAGTTTCTTTGCATACGTCAACCCAATAGTTGTAAAGTTTGTCTGCAGAACCTTTGATTTTTTCATAAGGTCTTGTTTTATAAAGAACTTTCATAAAAACATCCCCATAAATTATACCCATTAATAAGTTGTGGAGTAGCTTTGGAGTTATTTTAAATCCAGGATGTCTTTCTAAACCTACGGCATTTAAAGAAATGACTGGTACATGTTCAAATCCATTATCTTTTAGAGCTTTTCTTATAAAGGCTATATAATTTGTTGCCCGGCATCCTCCCCCGGTTTGAGACATTATAAGAGCAGTTTTATTTAAATCGTATTTTCCAGATTTAAGTGCTTTTATCATTTGACCAGTTGTAATGATAGAAGGATAGCATGCATCGTTATTTACACACTTTAAACCTTCATTTACTGCTTCTTTGTCTACAGAAGGTAATACTTCTATATTATAACCACTTCTTTTGGCTGCTGCTTTAAAAAACTGAAAGTGTATTGGAGACATTTGAGGTGCTAGTATGGTATATTCTTCTTTCATTTTTTTAGTAAATACTGCTCTATTATCATTATCAATGTTATTATTGAATTTGAAATTTTTGTTGTCTCGCTCTTTCATAGCAGCTATTAGAGACCTGATTCTTATTCTTACTGCACCTAAGTTATTTATCTCATCTATTTTAATTAGGGTGTAAATTTTATTGTGCTTTTCTAAAATTTCACTTACTTGGTCTGTAGTTACAGCATCTAATCCACATCCAAAGGAGTTAAGCTGAACAAGTTCTAAATCTTTATGCTTACAAACAAAAGAAGCAGATGAATATAATCTAGTATGGTAGCTCCATTGATCGATAACCCTAAGTGGTCGCTCTGGATTATCTAAATGAGAAATAGAATCTTCTGATAATACTACAAATCCATAAGATTGTATCATTTCCGGTATACCGTGGTTTATTTCAGGATCTACATGATAAGGTCTACCAGCTAGTACAATACCCTTTTTATCACTATTTTCGATATATTTTAAGGCTTCTTCACCTTTTCTTTTTACTTTTTCTCTGTAGTTAAGTAGTTCTTCGTAGCCTTTTTCAACTGCATTTTTAATTTCTTTAAAGTTAAAACCTTCTTTGTTCATTTCGCTATAAAGTTTTTTGGCCATTAAACTTTTATCATTTAAGTTAACAAAAGGTTTTAAGAATTCCACACCTAAATTTTCAAAATCAAAATTAGAGTTTATAGTTTCAGGATATGATGTAACAACAGGGCAGTTGTAATGATTACCCGAATCCTCATCTTCTTTGATATTGTATGGAATACAAGGATAAAATATTTTCTTGATATTCTTATTCAATAAATCTTCAATGTGACCGTGGGCTATCTTTCCAGGATAGCATACAGATTCTGAAGGAATTGTATTTATACCAAGCTCGTAAATTCTTTTAGTAGAGTGACCTGATAAAACAACTTTATATCCTAGTTCAGTTAAAAAAGTAAACCAAAAAGGATAGTCTTCATACATATTTAGTACCCTAGGGATACCTATTAATCCCTTAGGAGAATCCTTTATTGAAGGAGATTTGTAATTAAAGACCTCTTTATATTTGTAATCATATAAGTTTGGTATTTCATCTAAATTTTTATTTTGTGATGACAGGCTATATTCTTCAGCACCTTTTTCACATCTATTTCCTGATACAAAATATCTTCCATCACTAAATTTACTGATTGTAAGTAGACAGTTATTGCCGCACTTTCCACATCTTTCCATATGATTGTCTACTTTAAATGTATTTAATTCTGAATTACTTAATATGGTAGATTTTCCTTTAATATATCTTTCTTTGGAGATTATTGCTGCACCAAAAGCACCCATGATACCGGCGATATCGGGACGAATTGCTTCTTTACTAGTTAATTGTTCGAAAGCTCTTAAGACTGCATTGTTGTAAAAAGTACCACCTTGAACTACAACTTTATCCCCTAAATCATCAAAAGATTTTAATCTAATAACTTTGAAAAGAGCATTTTTAATTACTGAAACAGAAATTCCAGCTGCAATATCTGAAACGGTTGCTCCTTCTCTTTGGGCTTGTTTAACTTTAGAATTCATAAATACAGTACATCTAGTACCTAGGTCAACTGGATGCTGTGAAAAATAACTATTTTTAGCAAAGGTTTCAACATCTAGGTTTAGAGATTTAGCAAAAGTTTCAATAAAGGAGCCACATCCTGAAGAACAAGCTTCATTAAGCATTACAGAGTCGATTACCCCATTCTTTATCTTTAAACTTTTCATATCCTGTCCGCCAATATCTAAGACAAAATCTACACCATCTGCAAAATAATCTGCAGCCTTGTAATGAGATATAGTTTCAATTTCTCCGATATCTACCCTTAGTGCTGATTTTATTAGATGTTCACCATATCCTGTAACTGTAGTTTTGCCAATAGTTATATCATCATGCAATTTAGTGTACATATCTTTTAAAGCATTCACCACAGATTTTAAAGGATTTCCTCTATTATTACCGTAGAAAGAGTAAAGCAACCTGCTGTCTTCATCTATCAAAGCAACTTTGGTAGTTGTTGATCCTGCATCAATACCTAAAAAGACTTTACCTTTATAATCTTCAATACTACCTCTTTTTACTTTTGCTTTATCATGTCTATTTATAAAATCATCATATTCTTTTTGATTTTCGAATAAAGGATCCAGCTCTTTCTTTCTATGAACCGGTTCATTGTTTTTGTCATTTATTCTTTTAATTAAATCATTAAAATTTATAATTTTTGAATCTTTTGAATTTAATGCTGCACCTAGGGCTACAAAGTATTGAGAATTATCAGGAAAGATAACTTCATCATCATTTAAATTTAAGGTATCAATAAATCTTTCTCTTAATTGAGAAAGAAAAGTTAAAGGACCACCTAAAAATGCTACATTACCTTTTATAGGTCTGCCTTGGGCTAGACCACTTATTGTTTGATTTACAACAGCTTGAAAAACCGAAGCGGCAATATTTTCTTTGCTTGCCCCTTCATTTAAGAGCGGTTGTATATCTGTTTTGGCAAAAACTCCACACCTTGATGCAATAGGGTATATTGTATCGTGATCTTTTGATAGCTCATTTAAACCAAAGGCATCAGTTTCTAACAATATTGCCATCTGGTCAATAAAGGCACCAGTACCTCCAGCACAGGAACCATTCATTCTTTGTTCTAATTGTCCTGAAACATAAGTAATTTTAGCATCTTCTCCCCCTAGTTCTATTGCAACATCGGTTTCAGGAATTATTTCTTCTATTGCGGTAGTACCGGCAGCAACTTCTTGAATAAAGGGAATATTAAATGCATTTGAAATATCAACTGCACCAGAACCTGTTACGTTTATTTTAGTTTTATTATTTCCAATTTTGGTCTTCGAATCTAAAAGCATATTAAAGACAGCTTCTCTTACATTTGAATAATGTCTTTTATACTCTTTATAAATTATGTTATTTTGGTTATTTAACACTACTATCTTTACAGTAGTAGAACCTATATCTAATCCAATATTATAAATATTGTTCATAATACACCTCCAGAGATTAGAGACTTAAAATAATTATAACAAAAAAATATTAAAAATCAATTAATTTATTTATGTAAACTAGTGGATTTAAGGTTTATTTAATAATTGTTTTATAATATAATTAAAAAGTAGAATAAAAAATAAGGAGTGATATTATGAAACTTACATACTATGGTCATTCAGTTTTTTTAATAGAAAAGGAAGGCTTTACAGGAATAGTGGATCCTTTTATAAAGGGAAATTCTTCATGTAATAAAACTATTGATGATATTCCTAAACTTACTCATATTTTTGTAACCCACGGTCATGGTGATCACATAGGAGATACTGTTGAATTGGCTAAAAGAGATAAACCATTGATAATATGTAATGCAGAAATAGGAAGATACTTATCTAATCAAGGATTGAAAGTTCATACAATGCATATAGGAGGGAGAACAAAGTTTGACTTTGGTAAATTAAAAATGACTCCTGCGTTGCACGGCTCAGGTATACAAATAGGAGATAAAACCTATGACGGAGGAAATCCAGGAGGATTTTTATTTTACTTTGACGATATTATCTTGTATCATGCAGGAGATACAGGGCTTACAATGGATATGAAGCTTTTAGCTGAAGATAATGTTGATGTAGCTTTAATACCTATAGGTGGGAACTACACTATGGATATTGATGATGCTGTAAAAGCCGTTGAATTTATTCAACCTAAAGTTGTTATACCTATGCATTATAATACTTTTGACGTTATCAAAGCCGATGTTAATGAATTTAAAAACAAGGTAAGGAATGCTGAAGTTAAAATCATTAACTTCGGTGATTCTATAGAGTTTTAAAAATGAGAAAAATAATACTGATTATACTTGCAATAATTATTTTAACATCGATTACAGCTTATGGTAATACAGGAGGTGCAGAAGGTCTAACTACAGTCAGAGGAGAAGTTATCGAAGTTATAGCTGATATGGATGCTGAAGATTTGGGAGCGGATGAATCATCTCCAATACAGGGCAGACAGGTGGTTAAGGTACTGGTTAAAGAAGGAGAATATAAAGACAAAGAGTTTATTGTTGAAAACAACCTAGGTGGTATGGAATTCTTTAATATTAGAGTTAGAGAGGGAGATGCTGTCCTACTTATGTTGGATGAAACAATGGGCACTCTTAATGTAAATATTTCCGGATTTATAAGAGATAAGTACATCTTGTATACGGTGCTGCTATTCATTGCATTATTGATTATTGTGGG
>DPPH01000046.1:6244-9062 GCA_003539375.1 Clostridiales bacterium | reverse complement strand
TTTCTGGGTTGCCTATATATCCGACACTAAAAGCTTCTTTTGTAGAAGATATTGTACTTTCTATGTATTTAAAAGAAATATACGAGAGTGCCGAATATATAGAAAAAATCACACTGGATATACTAGATTCTACTTATGAAGCTCAATACAATCAAAAACTTCATAAAGAAAAAGTAAATTTAAAGGATTTTGGAAACTATCTAATAGACCAAGGAAAGCATGTAGTAGAAAGTTCAGGTAGAATATTCATTGAAGAAACAGATTTTCAAGAAACCTACATGTATCTGGACAAAACAAAAATAAAAAGAGTATGGGATAATCTTATTTCTAATGCAGTGAAATACTCTAAAGAAGGATCTAAAATCAATGTAAGTATTATAGAGGAATCAGACTTCGTCGAGTTTAAAATTAAAGATGAAGGATATGGGATTAAGGAAGAGGATAAAAAACATATCTTTGATATGTTTTATAAAGGAGATTACAAAGACAAGAAAAGTTATGGATTAGGTTTATTTATATCAAAATCCATTGTTGAAGCCCACGGTTCTCAGCTACAGTTTACTTCTAAAAAAGGAGAAGGATCTACCTTCTGGTTTACAATTGCAAAACATGAATAAATATGCAACCATAGAATAAATATAAAAAAATATCTTGACAATCCAAACTTCCTTTCATAAAATATAGTTGCAGAATAAATATTATTCAACTAATAAATATAACACGAGGTGATTTTTATGAATCCGATAAATGTAACATCGGAAATAGGAAGATTAAAGAAAGTGCTGCTGCACAGACCGGGAGAAGAACTTGAAAATTTGATGCCGGATTATTTAGATAGATTGCTTTTTGATGATATACCTTATCTTAAGATAGCTCAAGAAGAACATGATGTATTTGCTAAAGTATTGAGAGATAATGGTGTTGATGTAGTTTATGTAGAAGAATTACTTAAGGAATCAATAGAAGAAGATGAAGTTAAGGAAAAATTAATTCAGGAATTCATTAGTGAAGCAGGAATATGGCACCAGGAAAGAAGTAAGGGTATAAGGGAGTACTTAGGTACCCTAGACAACTCAGCTTTAATTAAAAAGATGATTTCTGGGATTAGAAAAACTGAAATCAAGGATTTTACCAGAAGAGGATTGGTTGATTATTTAGATATAGACTATCCTTTTGTTATAGACCCTCTACCAAACCTATACTTCACAAGAGATCCCTTTGCAGCTATAGGCAACGGTATTTCTCTTCATAAGATGAGAACTCCTACTAGAAATAGAGAGACATTATTTACAAAATATATTTTCAAATATCATCCAGATTATGCACAGGAAAATGTACCTTTCTGGTATGACAGGACGGATAAGTTTTCTTTAGAAGGTGGAGATATCCTTATATTAAATAAAAATATTATAGGTGTAGGTATTTCTCAGCGTACAGACCCTACAGCAATTGAGATATTTGCTAAAAATGTACTCAATGGAGACAACGACTTCAACCGTATTTTGGCTTTTGATATTCCAAAGAACAGATCCTTTATGCACCTTGATACGGTATTCACCATGGTAGACCACGACAAATTTACCATACATCCAAATATTGAAAAAACTATTACTATATTTTCCCTTACCCTAGACGGAGATAATATAAAAATAGAAAAAGAACATGATAGATTGGATTATATTCTTGCTAAATATTTAGAGTTAGACAAGGTTGAACTTATCAGATGCGGTGGGAAGAGCCCTGTAGATGCTGCTAGAGAGCAGTGGAACGACGGTTCAAACACTTTAGCCATAGCACCGGGGGAAGTAGTAGTTTATTCAAGAAATTACGTTACAAATAAAATGCTTCAGGAAAGCGGAGTAAAAACCCACATAATACCAAGCAGCGAGCTTTCAAGAGGTAGAGGTGGACCGAGATGTATGTCCATGCCTTTAGTTAGAGAAGACATTAAATAAAGTCTTATTATACAAAAAATCTGCAGTATACAAGTCTGCAGATTTTTTTATTTCTTTAGTCCTATTTCTATTATCATATTTAGATATTCCATAAAGTCTTCAGTATAACCTTCTACATCATTACTATCTGTTTCCAGGTATTTGTTGAGGAGGCCACTGTATGTTAGAATCATTAACTCATTAATTTTCTCAGCTATACTCTCATCAAAATATCCATTTTCAACACAGTTGGCTACAAGAGCCATGTTTCTTTTATAGATATCATTCCTACTTAACATGGATTTAAGTCTTTTATTCTCAGTCTTTAACCTATCGGGAAATATTTCGTGGTATAAAGTAACAGTTTCGTTTAATTGAAGGCTGTATTTAGAAAAAAACAGGTCGTAAAAATCATGAGGATTTTTAAAAGTTTCCTCAACAAATATTCGAAAAACTTCTTTTAACTCCACTAATGGATCTAAATCATCAGGAATTTCCTTATATAAACGAGTTTTATATACCTCAAGGTTTGCAATTTTAGTAAAAAAAATAAGGTGTTCAAGATCATTAAAATAGTTGTATATAGTAGCACTGTTGTATCCAGCTTTTTCTGCTATACTTCTTATCGTAGCTTTTTCAATTCCTTCTTCTTTAATAATTTCATCTGCGGCTGTTATAAAATAACCCATCATACGCAGTTTTTTAATACTTATTTCTGTCATATAGTACCTCCATAGTTTCAGTGTTAGAGTATAAATTTAATATCTATAATAAATCAAAAAAATGATTGAATAATTGATTTCACAAGGAAATTATACCACAAATATCAGTAAAATGAAAAAAAATTAACAGTAAAAAATAAAAGGGCATATAACCATGGTTAT
>DPPH01000046.1:0-5988 GCA_003539375.1 Clostridiales bacterium | reverse complement strand
ATAACCATGGTTATGCTATAATGTATTTATATTTGATAAATAAATATCAATTTTGAAAGGAGGAACAAGTATGAACCTTGAAATAGGTAACTTTCAGGTAAAAAACGTACAATTTGGGCAAACGTCTTCATATAGCGAAGGCACTTTGACTATTAATAAAGAAGAAGCCCTTTCAGTAGTTTTTCAGGATGATCATATAACTGAAGCAGATATTGTTTTAGCTAAACCCGGCGATGATGTAAGAATTGTTCCGGTGAAAGAAGCAGTAGAACCTAGATTCAGACTAAGTGGTGGTCCAACTTTTCCAGGTGTAACCGGTAAAATCGAAAGAGTTGGAGAAGGAAAAACTGTTGCATTAAAAAACTGCAGTGTATTGGCAGTAGGAAAACACTGGGGAAGCTTTGGAGATGGATTAATTGACATGAGTGGAGAAGGTGCTAAATACAGCATATTTTCGAAGCTAAACAATATTTGTCTAGTGGCAGACGCCGATGAAGAATTTGAAAGACATGAAATACAAAAGAAAAATCACGCAATACGTTGGGCAGCTCATAGATTAGCAGAATATTTAGGAAGTATCGTAAAAGATATGACCCCAGAATCAAAAGAGGTATATGACTTAGGTCCTATTACTAAACGTGATGAAAAGGTAAGTAAACTACCTTCAGTAGTTTATGTAATGCAGCCTCAGTCTCAAATGGAAGAGTTAGGATACAACGACCTTATATACGGATGGGACACAAATAGGATGCTTCCAACATTCATGCACCCAAATGAAATTTTAGATGGAGCTATGATAGGAGCAAGCTATATGTGCTGTTCTTCAAAGTGGTCGACTTACGACTTTCAAAACTGTCCAACAATCAAATCCCTATACAAAGAGCACGGCAAGACTATTAACTTCTTAGGTATAGTAATGTCAAACTTAAATGTATCTTTGGAACAAAAGGAAAGAGCAGCAATGTTTGTACAGCAAATAGCTACTAATTTAGGAGCTGATGCAGCAATTATAGCTGAAGAAGGATATGGTAATACAGATGCCGACTTTATAGAATGTTTTAGACTTTTAGAAGAAGCAGGGATTAAAACCGTTGGAATGACAAATGAGTGTACTGGTAGTGATGGCACATCTCAACCATTAGCAGCCTTAGACGAATCAGCAGATGCAATTGTTTCTTGTGGTAATGTATCTACTTTAATCGAGCTACCGGCAATGGAAACTGTAATAGGAGAATTAGAGTCCTTAATGAGAGATGGATTGTCAGGAGGATGGGAAGATGATGATGTATTAGGTCCTTCCGTTAGAGAAGACGGTTCAATAATAATGGCCAATGATTCAATGTTCTGCGGCGATTCAGTACTAGGGCAATCAATTAAAACAGTAAAAGAATTTTAATATAAGGGAGGTGAATTAAATGAAAAAAGGAATTTTATACTTAAATCAATTCTTTGGACAAATCGGCGGAGAAGATAAAGCAGACTTTGCTCCTGTGATAAAAGAAGGTGTAGTAGGAGCAGGACTTTTACTTAACAATTTGTTGGAAGATGCAGAAATTACCCACACAGTTATATGTGGAGATAACTATATGGGTTCAAATGAAAAGGAAGCTGTTGAAGAAATACTTGGATTTTTAGAAGATAAAGAGTTCGATATATTCTTTGCTGGCCCGGCATTTCAAGCAGGTAGATACGGTAATGCTTCTGGAGTAATATGTAAGGCAGTAAAGGAAAAATTTAATGTACCGGTAGTAACATCTATGCACGAAGAAAATCCTGGTGTAGATATGTTTAAAAAGGATGTCTATATTTTAATAGGTGGGGATAGTGCTGCAAAGATGAGAAAAGATATGCCGAAAATGGCTAATTTTGGAAACAAACTCTTGAAAAATGAAGAGATTAAAGGTGCTGAAGCTGAAGGATATTATCCAAGAGGTATTCGATTAGAAGTATTTTTAGAAGATGAAACACCAGCTAGCGAAAGAGCAGTGAACATGCTTCTTAAGAAAATAAATGGAGAACCTTATGTATCTGAACTACCTATACCTAAGCTTGAAAGAGTACCGATAGCAGATAAGGTAGATTTAAAAACTGCTAAGGTCGCTTTAGCAACTTCTGGAGGAATAGTACCGGTAGATAATCCAGATAGGATTCAATCTGCATCGGCAACTAGATGGGGAAGATATAATATAGCTGGATTAGATAAGCTTCCAAACAGAAAAAGCGATGGATTTAAGACAATCCATGCGGGATACGACCCAGCAGCAGCAGATTCCGATCCTAATGTATGTTTACCACTAGATGCTTTAAGAGCCTATGAAAAAGAAGGTAGAATTGGAGAAATCCATGACTATTTCTACTCTACAGTAGGTACTGGAACTACTGAAGCAGAAGCAAGAAGAATGGCTCAAGAAATAGTAGTACATTTAAAAGAAGACGATGTAAATGCTGTTGTCCTAACCGCCACCTGAGGTACCTGTACACGTTGCGGTGCAACAATGGTAAAAGAAATAGAAAAAGCAGGAATAGCTGTAGTAATAATGGCTAACTTAGTACCTGTAGCAACAACAGTTGGAGCGAATAGAATAGTACCGACGATATCAATACCTTATCCTCTTGGTGACCCTGAAACTTCTAAGGAAGAGCAGTGGAAACTTAGGTACAAAAGAGTAGGTATAGCACTTGATGCTTTAGAAACAGACATAGAAGAACAGACGGTATTTGAAGTATAAACTTAATAATCTACCTTCTTTTTAAGGAGGTAGATTGTTAATGAATGGAGGGAAATATTTTGGAAAAAGAAAAGTTTTTTAATCCCGTATTTTTAATATCACTTATAGTGGTTGTAATAGTTGTAGCTTTAGGAGCTGTAGCAACGGAATCCTTTGGAGAAGTAGCAAACGGAGCCTTTAGCTTCCTTGTAGGTAATTTCGGATGGTTTTATATTTTGACAATGTCATCCTTTGTAGTTTTTTCAATATATATACTGTTTAGCAAGTACGGAAATATAGTTCTGGGAGATCCGGGAGACAAGCCTGAGTACAGCACTATATCCTGGTTCGGCATGCTCTTTAGTGCAGGAATGGGAGTTGGACTAATATTTTACGGTGTAGCCGAACCATTATGGCATTTTAGTGGACCCCTTAGCACTATTGAACCACTATCAACAGAAGCAGCAGACTTTGCTTTTAGAAAGTCATTTTTACACTGGGGACTTCACCCCTGGGCGAATTACTCTATCCTTGCCCTAGCTTTAGCATATATGCAGTTTAGGTTAAAAAAGCCGGGACTTATTAGTAGTATTTTCATACCCTTAATCGGAGAAGAAAGAGTTAGGGGACCTATAGGAAAGACCATAGATATTTTAGCAATCTTTGCTACAGTAGCAGGAGTTGCTACGTCCCTAGGTATGGCAACAATGCAGATAAACGGTGGTCTTAACCTACTTATAAATGTACCAATTAATAAAATAGTTCAGCTTATAATCATAGGAATCATTACCTTCCTATTTATACTAACAGCAGTAATAGGAATTGAAAAAGGAATAAAACTGGTTTCAGATATGAATATAGCTCTATGCGGAATCCTTATGCTGGTAGCATTCATAGTTGGACCATCAGTTAAGATATTGAACAACCTGTCTAACTCTATAGGACTGTATATTTCAGGAATCGTTCCAGATAGTTTCGCCATATCCTCGGATCCATGGTACGGTTCTTGGACAATATTCTACTGGGCATGGTGGATAGCATGGGCTCCATTTGTAGGAACATTCATTGCTAGGATATCAAGAGGAAGAACCATAAGACAGTTTGTAATGGGAGTTCTTTTAGCTCCTACTATAGCTTCATTCTTTTGGTTTGCTATATTCGGTACCGTTGGAATAGAAGTATTTGATAAAATAGGAACCTTTGCTACAGAGACGGCATTTTTTCAAGCCTTTGATTTTTATCCTTTAGGTTCTTTGCTATCAGGAATAGCAGTACTGCTTTTAACTACATTCTTTATTACATCGGCCAACTCGGCTACCTTTGTACTTGGAATGTTTTCAGCAGAAGGAGATTTAAACCCCTCCACTTCTAAGAAGATAATATGGGGTCTTCTTCAATCGTCACTGGCAGCCATACTTTTATTGGCTGGGGGGGGGCAAGCTCTACAAACAGGGTCAATAGTAGCAGCCTTTCCCTTTGCATTCATTATGATTTTTTCAATGGTTGCATTAATAAAGGCTCTGAAAAACGATAAGGAAAACTTAAAAGAATTGAAGGATGAAATAAGTTAAATTTATTTTTTAGAAATAAATATGTGTTTTGGCTTTAAGAGGCAAATTAAATTTTCAAAACTTGGAAGGAGATTTATTTATGGAAAATGTTTACGATTTAGTAATCATAGGAGCAGGGCCGGCAGGACTTTCAGCAGGGCTGTACGGAGCCAGGTCGAGGATGAATGTACTGATACTGGAAAAAGAAAAAAGCGGGGGACAGATAGTAACAACATCTGACATAGCAAACTATCCCGGATCCATTCCCGATGCAACAGGACCGACACTGATAAAAAGAATGGTAGACCAATGTGAAGAATTCGGAGCAAAGATAGAAAAAGGAACAGTAGAAGAAGTAGACTTAAAAGGGAAGATAAAAAAACTCCACCTAAAAGGTGGAAGTGAAGTAGAGTCAAAATCAGTAATAATAGCAACAGGAGCCTACCCGAGAAGACTAAACGTACCGGGAGAAAAAGAATTTACAGGCAAGGGAGTATCCTACTGTGCAACCTGTGATGCAGACTTCTTTACAGATATGGAAATATACTGTGTAGGAGGAGGAGATACAGCCGTAGAAGAAGCCCTGTTTTTAACAAAATTCGCATCAAAAGTAACCATAGTACACAGAAGAGATGAACTAAGAGCGGCAAAATCAATCCAGGAAAAAGCCTTTAAAAACGAAAAGATAAACTTCCTATGGAACAGCACCATCGATGAAATAAGAGGTGATGGCATAGTAGAAGAAATGGTAGTAAAAAACACAAAAACCGGAGAAAAAACGGTAATTAAAGCACCGGAAGAATTCGGAACCTTCGGAATATTCGTATTCGTAGGATACATACCAAACACAGAAATCTTTAAAGGTGAAATAGAACTAAACGACAAGGGATACATAGAAACCTGTCAAAACCTAAAAACAAACATCCCGGGAGTATACGCAGCAGGAGACATAAGAGAAAAATCCCTAAGACAGGTAATAACAGCAGCAGCAGACGGAGCAATAGCAGCCATACAGGCAGAAAGACATATAGAAAGCATAGAATATTAAAAAAGGAGTGAAAAAAATGTTAGAACTAAACAAAGAAACCTTTCAAGAAGAAGTACTAGAAACTGAGGGTAATGTACTAGTAGACTACTGGTCAGATGGATGTGAACCATGTAAAGCATTAATGCCAGATGTAGAAGAACTAGCTAAAAAATACGAAGACAAGGTAAAATTTTGCAAGCTAAACACATCAAAAGCAAGAAGACTGGCAATAAGTCAAAGAGTAATGGGACTTCCTGCAATAGTACTGTACAAAGACGGAGAAAAAGTCGATGAATGTACTAAAGAAGATGCAACAAAAGAAAATATAGAAGCAATGATAGAAAAAAATCTTTAAAAAAGGAGAGAGTAAAATGAGCATATTAGAAAACAAAAAAGTCATAATAATTGGCGACAGAGACGGAGTGCCGGGACAGGCAATCTCTGAATGTGTAAATACAGTAGAAGGAACAGAAATAGTATTCTCATCAACAGAATGTTTTGTCTGAACTGCAGCAGGCGCAATGGATTTGGAAAATCAAAAAAGAGTTAAGGATTTGGAAGAAGAATTTGGTGGAGAAAACATAGTAGTACTATTTGGAGCAGCAGAAGCAGAAACATCAGGACTAGCAGCAGAAACAGTATCGGCAGGAGACCCTACCTTTGCCGGACCATTAACAGGAGTAGCATTAGGGTTAAAAACATA
>DPPH01000154.1:14533-17359 GCA_003539375.1 Clostridiales bacterium | reverse complement strand
ATTAATAAAGCAGATTCCGGTGATGCTGCCCCACATTTTGGATTACCCCGCCGAGCTGCCAATATGCTTAAAGCTATGGGCTATGATGCCTATACTGTCCAAATCCCAGGTGATATGAATAGTCCCGGGATAAAAATAACAAGGAGTCTAAATGACGCAGAAATTGCACAACCTCAGAAAGAATATGCACTTTTACAAGAAGAACAGATACAAGAAGCACAAACAGATATTGAAAAAATTGCAGAAGTCGCAAGGACATACGGCTATAAAGGGCAAGAACCACAAATAGTAAACTTAGAAACCCCAACTGAAATGCAAGCTGCTGCTGCTGAGTTTATTACAGCGCTCACGGGTAATCAACCAGTATGGGTTAGCAATCAAACTTTCTTTGAAGGTGTTAATTATCACAATAAAATATTTTTACGTGAAAACACACAAGAACCGTTATCTCACGTTGTCTTGCACGAAGCTATGCACCAGCTTAAGCGAATAGACCCATTTGGATATAAAGATGTTCTTAATATAGTAAAATCCCACGCCAAAATAAATAAAACATTTGAGAAAAAACTAAATGCCTTATATGCCAGTGATAATATAAAATATACAGATGATGGTATTTATGATGAGTTTTTATCAGACCTTGTAGGTTCACACGCCAATGATATTTCATTCTGGAACAAAGTTGCCAAAAAAGCGCCAACAGCTATGCAAAATTTAATAAAAGCTGTTAAGAATACGTTTGCTAAACTTAAACAAATATTTATTAATAACAGCAATATCTACGATGAAATAGTGGAAAGTGAAACTAAAGTAACTGAGATATTAGACAAAGCCGCAGAACTGATTGGTAAAAACTTAACTGCAACTATATCAGGTACAGAGATTAATTATAATCCAGAATTTTTATTGCTCGGCAATAAAGCAACTGAATTCCAACAAGCTAAAGAAAAGGGCTTAACTTTTACTCTTAAAAAAGATAATAAAGAAAGATTTGCCTTATTACCGCAAACCAAACTAAGATTACCCCAAAATATTACAGAAACAATAACAACCAAACTTAAAGATATTTTAGTGTTTGATGAATTTTACCGAAATTATCCACAAGCGGCTGATATCGATGTTGTAATCAATCCACTGAGCATTAAATTGAAAAATGGCGAAGTCGCTAATGGTTCGTTTAAAGGGAAAAACAAAATTAGCTTAGCTATTAATCAGGAAGCATTAAGCGATGAAAAGCAAATTCAAAATATTCATAATACTCTATTTCACGAATTGCAGCATGTTATCCAAGACTATGAAGGTTTTGCCAGCGGGGGCAATCTCATTATGGACTGGTTCTCTGCCAGTAATTTTGATGGTGATAAAATATTAGAGAATTTCAAAAATATTGCTGATGATTATAATATGTCTTATAATAGATTAAAAATTTTTATTGAAAGAGAAATTCCTAAAATCCACCAAATTCACGAGAGGTTAGACCAAAAACGTAAAAAACATAATATAAAATTGCAAGAATCGGCAAACATTAATCGAGTAACACAAAGAACAATTAAAGAATATACTCAAGCAAGAGATAAATTAGAAGCCAAATTAACAGACCCAAATTTGAGTCTAACAGAAAAAAGATTAGCTCAAAAAGAATATGAACAAAAAATACAACCTAAATATATTAAAATAAGTAAGCTATTAATAAATAGACAAAATAAAATATTAACAGAAAAAGAAAAATTAAGACAAGAATATTTTGAACTTGAAGGAAAGGTTTATGATATTGCCAGCAAATATCCACGTGTGGTTCGCTATCTTTATAGAAACATTATGGGAGAGGTAACGGCGGATTTTGTCGGCAGAGTCGATACCCACGTTTTATGGAATAACCATACTGAAACTAATCGTAAGTATACAGCGATACAATTTGAGAAAATATTACAAGAACTAACAGCTAACTCATTGGTTTTTTACACAAATAATACATCACAGGAATTTGGTTTAGCTCGTAGTCTGGAGACAAAAACAAAACGTGAAATGTCATTACGCATTCCAACTAAAGAAAATACCTCAGTAATGATGTCTGCCCTTAAAACTCAAATTAGTGATTATGCCGAGCCATATTTATATTTAATAACCCCAGATGATACTATCCCAACTGATATACGTGGGTTAATAGAATATTTAGAGCTTATCAAACAAACGCAAGCAAACAATATTTTTAAAAATGATGTAGTTTCAAGAAGGATATTAATCGAAAAAACCTTAATGCACAAAATTAATGGTGTTCCTTTTATAAAGATTATTACCACTAATACCCCAGATGTTGTTTGGAATTATATTGGCGCACATTTAGCTGAAACACAAAAGTTTGACGAAATTCCAAAATTTATGCCCGCCAAATCCCAGCCACGAGAAAGCAAAGTAGCAGTCAATAAAGATAATAAATTTATTAAAACCAGATTTGAGGTTTTAGAAGCTAAAGACCTTATTTTATCTCATAAAGAAGATTTTACTATTAACCCCAATTTCCCGCAAAAATATCAGGCACGTGAGCGTAGTCGCAGTGAGTATAAACTTGAGGTTGACCAAAGAGCACAAAATTTGTCCCCACTTAAATTAGCTGATAATATTTTACCTCAATACGGTTCTCCTATTGTTGCTAATGATAGTAATATAGTAGAATCTGGTAATGGCAGGGGATTATCTATCATCAAAACTTATCACGATAAAACATTACAAAACAAAGCTGATGAATACAGACGTTATTTATATGAAAATGCCGATGTATTTGGTATAGACCCAAACGATGTATTAAATATGGAAGAACCCGTGTTA
>DPPH01000154.1:10240-14327 GCA_003539375.1 Clostridiales bacterium | reverse complement strand
GGAACCCGTGTTAGTGAGACGCCGTGATAAATTTGAGTCAGAAAAGCAGCGAGAAGAGTTTATTAAATTCGCTAATACATCTGAAATCCAAACAATGTCAGAATACGAAGTTGCAATCTCAGATGCTAACCAACTTACAGAAGATATGTTAGAACTTATGGAAGAGTCTGTAGTAGGTGATTTATCTAATGTAGCCAATCGAGAATTTATCCAATCTTTTATAGAGAATATTATACCTGCCAGTGAATATAACCAATATGTTGGTGCTAAAGGCAATCCTACTACAGCGCTATACAATCGGGTTCGCAATGCTATATTTGCTAAAGCTTTTCCATCTCAAGAAGGATTGTTAGCCCTGCAAATAATTTCCGAAGCGCCAGAAGATAGCGGCATAAAATCACTTACAAATTTTATGATTTCCGCCGCCCCTAAACTGGCAAGACTAAAAACACAAATTAAAAACGGAATCCGTTATGATTACGATATTAGTAATGAAATAGCTGAAGCTATTATCCAGATTAAAAACCTACGTGAAAATAATCAAACAGTCGAAGAATATATGCAGGAAATGAGATTATTTAGAATTGATAGTCCTCTTAAAGCATATTTATTAGAACTGCTTGATGAATATAAAGGTTCAAAAGTTCGTAAATTAACTAATTTCATAAATGATTATATATCACAGGTAAACGAAATTGGAGACCCTCATCAAAATACTTTGTTTGATACTACCGATAATCTGCCTACCGAGAAGAATTACTAAAAGCAGTTGTAGCAGAAAATACCAAAAGCTCGCAGCAGTCACAACTTGTTACTACTTCTAATGAGTATAAAAATATAGCAGACGATATCCGCTCCCAAATAAAAACATTCTATAAAACACCTTCTAAAAAAGTGCCGATGGCATTTATTAACCGAAATGAACGCAAAACTACTATTCCGCTTATGGAAAACATAGTTTTCAAATGGGTAACAAATGGTGTTGATACTATTTATGAACCGTATGCAGAAAATTTTACTTTAGCAACACATTCTATTAGCAACGCTATTAAGGCAGGGCTTAAAACTTATCACGCTAATATAACAGATGATAAGGTTTACAAAGTAGTTAAAGCAATTCAAGACGGACGTATAGATGAAGTTAAAGCGCTAACAGCCAAAACTATCACCAATCTACACAAACAACTAATGGAAAAATCAAAACAATCACCTATGGTAAGACGTGTATTTGCTGTATTTAACGAAAAATATCCCAATAGCTACATTGGTTCTAATCAATGGTATAATTTTGTGCAGTCAGAATATACTTTAGGTGAAGATAATTACAATAACCCTATCGGCGCAGATGTTATAGTATATGACGATATTTACGAACGTTTTAATAAATTTATGCACGATGCTATTAAAGCCATTTATCCTAATCAAATTAATACATTAGAAGACGCTATAGCTATGTCATTTTTGGGCAAAATAGGCGCTCAGAACAAATCACGTCAACCGCTGGTCAGTCCCACCACAGGGTTCAAGTCATTTGAGGATAATATTTATGGAACAATGGGAATGATAGCAGGATTAAGTGCAATAGAAGATACCTTCATTTTAGCTAATGATATGAATGCCAATATTATTCTCACTAATCAGCCTGGAGTTGATTTCATTAAAAGTGCTAAAATGGAAATTGACCAATCTAATATTGATCCACAAAAAATTGCGTTTTATATTGACCCGCCCAGTATTACACAAGCTCGAGCAAAAGTTAAAGCTAAAACTACTAAACCTAAGTTAAAGGATTTGTATAGACAATATGCTAATGGTGTAAATTTTTATCGTTCACATAAAGACGCATTTGAACTTTATCGACGTGGCAGTGGATTGGTAATTACTAATAGTATAGACCAAGATTACCTTAGTGTTGTAATAGATGGTATGCAATCTCCAAATATATTTGCTTTTAAAGAAGGGAGTATTCCAACTTCAATGGTAACAGATGCTCAAGCAGCACAAATAATAGATGAAGCTCGTACCAAAGCTATAGCATCAGTAAAATCAAAAGCAAGTAAAATGCAAAATGTGGATTCAGAGTTAAAGGAAAGACTTAAAAAATTACGACATATCATTTATGCTATAAAGGGTTCTAAAAAGCTTACTAATACAGAATTTGTTAAAATAACTAAACGTGTAACTGGATTAAATAGTATAAAAGCAAGTGCCCAAACACCAGCCAGCTTAGAATCACTTATTAAAGCTATTAAAAAAAGAAGACCCCGCAAAATTAAAACAGGTAAAAATGTAACTACTTATGAAACAGTAATTACTAAAAAAACAGAAAATCAGATTCAATCCCTTAAAGAAGCTATGATAAATAATGGCACTATGACAGAAGAGTACTTTAATAAACTTGTTCAATCTATCTCACGCTCGGCTAATAAACCGCCACGCTATATCAACTCTAATGTTTATTGGACAGAAAAACAAGGTAAAGAACTTATTGAGACAATGCTCAAATCAGCACTGTTTGTTAAAACAACTCAAACAAAAAAAGAAGCACTCAATAAATATCCATTGTTACAAAACTCAGTTCAAAAAATAAGTGATTATTATCTTAACAAATATAAAAATAAAATGCCCAAACACGGCAATAAACTACCCAACCATACTATAGTAGAAGATATGCGATATTATATGCAGGATTTATCCGTACGCACTGGTATCCCTATATATGATTTATGGTATACTATGATAGAAGTGGCTCACGAAGCTGATTATATGGCAGACAAGAAAAAGGCAGAATTACCTAACGCTATAGGTCAAGAGAATCTTAATAATATCATAACAAACAAACAAGCTTTACAGCGTGTAGAAAATTACCTTAGAACAGAACAGAAACCAGCTGGAATAACAAATAATGAAGTTAAGCTTGCTAAAAAGATTCGTGAAATATTGGATGATTATAAAAATTATGTAAGAGAAGAAAGATTTTATTTATGGTATAATTGGCAATACAGGAGTGGCAAGGAACACCAAATTAAAGATGCCACAGATAAGCAATTGCGAGATGCTGTTAAAATCTTACAAACCCAAGGACACGAAGCACTTAAAAAACATTTAGACCAACAAACTTGGGGTGTAATAAATTATGGTTATGCACCAGATGAAGTTATACATCCCACTATTAAAACAGTTGATGTTAAAGCAAATGTTAAGCATAGTAACATTGAGTATTCTAAAGAAATGGTTTTCAATGAGCAAGATAGAAATATAATGCAGAGATTATATACTTATATTAATAAAGCAGAACGGCGTAAATACTTAAGACCATATATAGAAGCCTACTCGGCAATAGCTGATGAGGTATGTCAATATTTTGAAAAACCTTATAAAGTTGCCAATACTATTGAAAATAATCTTAAAGAAATTACCAAAGTCAGGACTAACCAAACTCTATTTACAAAATTATTAAGGGTATTTTATTCTCAGTGGGCAAAAGCCACTTTCTCTGTTGACCCCAGAAAGGGATTTAGAAACACCTTACAAAATCTGGGTTTTTATTTCCATCCTGAAGATTTAGCTCCTAACAGATTAGCTAAACTTACTGAAGAAGAAGCAAAATATTTTATATCACATGTTGCCTTAGAAAAAGGAATTACCCAAGACTTTTTATATAAAAATGAAACTTGGGAAAAATATCCCATAACTGGTAAAATATACAAGTTATCACAACTTGAACATTTGAACAAAGCGGCTGACAAAATAAATATGATGGGTCGTACTGATAAATGGAATCGTGATAAATCGTTTAGGGCTTCTTTGGGCAGAACTCAGAGAGTGCTTGCTAAATATCCCAACTGGAAGACTGATTCAAAACAGTACAAAGCTTTTTTCAAAGAAGCAAAGTTAAATGATTTGAGACTAAGTGAGATTGATAAAGCTTTATCTATTGCCGCACAAGAAGGCGACCATCAAATGGCGTTATATATAGCCAAAACCATAACTGAAAAAATACATTTTATTTATGAGCGTATGGGTAGAGCCCCATTTGAGCAGGGTGGAGAATTACAGAGGCTTTCCACCAATTTACTTACTTTTT
>DPPH01000154.1:9131-10024 GCA_003539375.1 Clostridiales bacterium | reverse complement strand
TTTACTTACTTTTAGGCGTGGATTTGCACAAAGATTAATAGTAGATTCTGAGAAATTTTTGCCAGGCGAAAAAGAATTGCGTGATGAATTATTTGGTGATAGCACCAAATTACAAAACAAAGGTAAAGCGAAGATGATTAAGGGGATTGCCAGGTTAGTTTTAGGGATAACAGTTAATGTTGGTATGTTATTTGGCCGAGGTTGGTTAGTGAATAAGTTATACGCTTTAGTTACTGATAGGGATGATAAACCTTATGATATAATTAGCATTGTGGCAGGGATGTTTTCCCTCTTTGGTGCTATTATAGATACTTACAACGACATTGCCGATTTACCACCAGAAGCTTATAGAGCACTCCGAGAAGAGGATACTCGCTCAAAGAATTATCAAATAAGAAACTTACAAAATAAAATACTTTCTGAAATTCCCAAAGCGTATATCCCGTTTGCCAGAAATATTTTAGAAGTAATACATGAGATGTTTTATAAAGAACGCAAAACTTCTGGACGTAACTATGATTACTCGATTTATCCTATTATCGAAAAAGCATATCGCACAAAAAATTATCCTAAAGTAGCCGAAGAATCAGTAAAAGTTTTACAAACAGTACTATTTGCTACTAATCACAAGTCAATTGAACAGGTACTTGAGCGCAAATTAAATAATATTAAAGAATATGACCCAGATAAATTTTTTGAATTAAAAAATTGGATTATAGAGACTGTTCAAAACGATGAATATCTTGATGACAAAACACTCAGGCACTTACTTAATAAGATAGATTATAAAATGAGCCGAATGGAGTGATATGAATAATGTTAGATTAGTTTATAAGGATTGGAAAGAGACTGGAATATCGTCAGCGGATGCTTTTGAAAAAATATCAGGAAAG
>DPPH01000154.1:7735-8929 GCA_003539375.1 Clostridiales bacterium | reverse complement strand
GCTGTTAAAGCTATTTTGGAATCACCTGCAGAGTCCAGGCTGGACAAAGTTAAAATAGAATCTAAAATTAAGCAAACTACTAATAAGAACGGCGAAAAAATTTACACTCATACTTCTAATATGCTGGTGAAAATAAATGAAATTGAGAATAAAACACCAGCCGAGATGATGATAATACACGGATATGACCCTATAAAATGGGAAATGATATCGGTTACCAACAAGGCGTGGAATGGAGCCAGCAAACTACAAGGCACGTATACTCTTTACAGTAGCAGTATCCAAGTCAAACCTATCCAAGATAAATTATCAACCGATATTATTAAAGAGGTTTTTAATAGTCTCAAACCACCGAAAATTAAACCAGTTAAATATAAACACTCAGGTGATTTATTGTTAGAATTACCTATTATGGATTTACATTTAGGTAAATTAGCGTGGGATAAAGAATCAGGTAGCGATTATGATATTGATATCGCTACTGATTTGTATAAACGTACTATTATAGATATTGTGTCTCGATTACGCTTAAAATACAGAATTGCACGCATATTATTTCCCATTGGACAGGACTTTTTTAATGCGGATGATACTGAAGGTAATACTTTTAAAGGCACACACCAGGATATGGATTCACGTTGGCAAAAAATATATTCCCGTGGCTGTAATTTAATTATTTGGGCTATTGAAATATTGCGCAAAATAGCACCAGTAGATATTGCTTATGTACCAGGTAACCACGATTATTCCACAGCTTATTATTTGACACAAAACACTAATAGCTGGTATAGAAAATGTAAAAATGTTTTAGTTGACATATCACCAACTCCACGTAAATATTATCGTTTTGGAAAATGTATGATAGGTTACTCTCACGGCGAAGAAACAAAAAAACAATTAGACAAACTTATGCAAGCAGAAGCCCCAGAAATTTGGGGAAAAACATTATTTAGAGAACTTCATCTCGGACATTTACACAATGAATCTGTTAAAGAAATACCAGGACTAAAAATAAGGAGAGTATCATCTATTACTGCCCCTTGCGCCTGGCACACCAACTCAGGTTATGTGAAAGTGATAAGACAAGCGCAAGCATTTATCTGGAACAAAAATAAAGGTTTACAAAATATTATAAACAGTGTAATTATTAACTAATAGGAGGTAAATATGAGATTTTTACAAAGACTATTTTAC